>JAEZEU010000410.1 GCA_023432885.1 Pseudomonadota bacterium
CGAAGAAATACTGCCGCATCTCCGGCCGGATCTCTTCCAGGAGGAAGCGGATATGGGCCGAGATGGGATAATTGCGCAGCACCGCATGCGACTTCTGCAGGACGTCGCGCATGCCAAGCACCGAGAGGCCGCCGAAAATGATGATGGGGATCAGCAGGAAGTCGAACCACTCTGGATCGAAGACGACCTGCGCGACAAGGAGCGCCGTCACCACAGCGCAGATCGTCAGCACGATGAAGCGTGGCGAGAACGGAAGCAGCAGTGTTTCCATGTGTGAGCCTCGGGCAATTCCGCCGGATTATTCTGTTGGGCGCTCGTTATGGCGGTGATCCCAATCCGCCGGGTAGGATATCCCGACTGAGGGATTGTGGATATGACAGCAAAGTATACGTTCACAGCGAGGCTACCGTTTCTCGCGACGGATAATCAATCCGCCCTCCTACGGCTCGCCGCGTACTCCTTTTGCGGTGCAATGACGGGCGGGCAGCGTTGCCCTAATGATCATGGGGCAGCAGCTCATGCGGGATTTCCCGCTTCGTCAGGCCATTTTGCGCCAGCCACGCGTCGGTGCTGCGGACGGCGCGATCGATATGGTCGTCTGTGCGCGAGAAGTCGTAGGGCGAGCCGACTAGCGGGCACAGCGGCGGCACCACGTAGTATTCGACGCTGGGGCCAAGGTTCTCGAGCTCATTGACGAGCTGGCGCGCGATCAGCAGCGTCAACGCATGCAACGCATTGGCGACCGCGCCGACGGGCGGGGCGTTGTTGGCGCAGGCATGCCCGGTCGGCAGCACGATCAGGCGGCGCGCACCCTTGGCGACGGCAGCGCGGATCGGCGTATTGCTGGAGATGGCGCCGTCCGCAAGGTAGCTGTCCCTGTAATGGACCGGTGCGAACGCACCGGGGATCGCGGTCGAAGCGACGATGGCGTGCGACGTCGGGCCTTCCGAGAACACCACGCTCTCGCCGCTGATGATGTCGGTCGTGACGACGTGAACCGGCAACGGCGCTTCCTCGAGCCGCGAAAAAGGAATGTGATCGTCGATCAGCTTGCGGATGCCGTCATGCGGGATCAGGAAGTCGCGCCGCCACAGGAAGCCGAGCATCGTGCGCCATGTCACCGGGAACACGTCGCGCCGCTTCAGCCCGCGCCAGATTTCGGCCAGCCGCTCGACGCCCTTCAAGGTGGGATCGCCGGCATAGAACGCGCCGTTCAGCGCGCCGACGCTGGAGCCGACTACCATGTCGGCGGAGATGCCGTGCGCGGCCAGCGACTGCAGCATGCCGACCTGGATCGCGCCAAAGCTGCCGCCGCCTGCGAGCACGAAGGCGGTCTTGATGGAACCTGCAGCATCGGATGCGGACACGGCTTCCTCCTCGCCGCGTCGGGGGAGGCGCGCGGGTCGGGCGCGTTTATAGCAGCGGGGTAGGAAAGGACGCTACCGTCCTCATTCCGGGGCGAGCGTGGCGGGAGCCACGGGCGCAATGCGCCCCATGGAATCCACAACCATCATCGTGAGTATGGATTCCGGGCCTGTGCCTTCGGCGTCATCCCGGAATGACGATGGAGAGAACGACAGTCTCAGCGCTCCACGAACGCCTTTTCGATCACGAAGTGACCCGGCTTGTGGTTGGCGCCTTCCGCGAAGCCGCGCGTCTCGAACAGCTGCTTCAGATCTTCCAGCATCGCCGGGCTGCCGCACATCATGATGCGGTCGGTCTCGATATCCAGCGGGGCATGGTGCAGATCGGTGAAGAGCTGGTTCGAGGTGATGAGGTCGGTGATGCGGCCGCGGTTGCGGAACGGCTCGCGCGTCACCGTCGGATAGTAAAGCAGCTTCTCCTGCAGCAGCGGCCCGAACAGCTCGTCGTCCCGAAGTTTCGCCACCAGCTCCTCGCCATAGGCGAGCTCGGAAACCTGGCGGCAGCCGTGCACGAGAACGATGGTCTCGAACCGCTCATAGACGTCCGGATCCTTGATCAGGCTCGCGAACGGAGCGAGCCCGGTGCCGGTCGACAGCAGCAGCAGGCGGCTTCCGGGCAGCAGATTGTCGGTCACCAGCGTGCCGGTCGCCTTGCGGCCGACCAGGATGGTGTCGCCTTCCCTGATCTTCTGCAGCTTCGAGGTCAGCGGGCCGTCAGCCACCTTGATCGAGAAAAACTCGAGCTCTTCCTCGTGATTGGCGCTCGCCATGCTGTAGGCGCGCAGCAGCGGACGGCCCTCGACCTCAAGGCCGATCATCGCAAACTGCCCATTCTGGAAACGGAAACCGGAATCTCGGGTGGCTCGGAAGCTGAAAAGCGTATCGGTCCAGTGGCGAACGGAAAGAACCTTCTCTCGATAGAACGCGCTCATGTGTTTTCGTTTATCCGTGAAGTTTAACGCAGAACAACCGTTGCTTGGATGGCGGGCAGAGGCAGACCCCCCGGTAAAATCCCGCAAATTTGCGCCGTTCATCGCGCCATCGGACGCGACAGTCAATCTCATCTGGTGCGCAAATGCGGATGCACAATGGCAGTCGGTTTACAGGGGTTAAAGGTTCGGTTCGGCGCGATCAATATCACGAAACGAACTTGCTAAATGGCGCGGCCACGCAGAAAGATATTGCTGTTCTGACGCGAGCGGGAGAGAAATGCCTTGCGCTCCTGCAGGGCGGAATAGTTGGTATGCGAGCGCAAGAATTCCTCTAATTTGCAGTGAACGGCTCGCAACAAACACGTCCCAAGGGAGAGCGCCATGAATGCCACTGTCAACCGCCAGATCCTGCTGGTGGAAAAGCCGAGCGGGAAGCTCGGTCCCGAGCATTTCAGGCTCGTCAACGCCGTGGTGCCGGAGCCGAAAGATGGCGAAGCGCTGCTGCGCACGCGCCTGATCTCGCTTGATGCCGCCAACCGGGCCTGGATGCACGGCGCAACCTACCGTTCGGCCGTGGAGGCCAATTCCGTGATGGCCGGCGGCAGCATTTCCGAAGTGGTGTCGTCGAAGGCGCCGGGATTTGCAGCAGGCGATCTCGTCTTTGCCGATACCGGCTGGCAGGATTATGCGGCGCTGCCGGCAAAGCAGCTGCAGAAAATGCCGAAGATCGAGCCGATGTCTTATCTGCTCAGCGTGTTCGGCATCGCCGGCCTCACCGCCTATTTCGGCCTGCTGCATGTCGGCCGGCCCCGGGAAGGCGAGACCGTCGTGGTGTCGGCGGCAGCGGGCTCGGTCGGCTCGATTGTCGGCCAGATCGCGAGGATCAAGGGCTGCCGCGTCGTCGGCATCGCCGGCGGCAAGGACAAATGTCATTGGCTGACGTCGGAACTCGGATTCGATGCCGCCGTCGACTACAAGGACGGCGCGACCTTCAAGGCGCTGCGCGCGGCGGCGCCCAAGGGCATCGACGTCTATTTCGACAATGTCGGCGGCGACATCCTGGAAGCCTGCATCGCCCAGATGAACAACCGCGGCCGGATCGCCTGCTGTGGCGCCATCTCGCAATATGACGGCGTGCCCTCGGCGCACGGCCCGCGCGGCGTGCCCGGCCTGATCGTGGTGAAGCGGCTGATCATGCAGGGCTTCATCGTGATGGATTACATGGACCAGAGCGAGCAGGCGCTCGCCGAGCTGCAATCCTGGGTCAAGTCAGGCAGGCTGAAGGTGCAGGAAGACATCACCAGCGGGCTGGAGAACACGCCGGCTGCGCTGATCGGGCTGCTGGCCGGCGAGAACCGCGGCAAGCGGATGGTGCGGGTATAGACATACGGTCTTCGTCATGGCCGGGCTTGTCTAGGCTTGTCCCGGCCATCCACGTCTCCATCGCAGATGTCGTAGGGTGCGGCAAAGGCGCTCTTGCGCCGTGTCCACCTCACGCGCATACCGCCGAAGGTAGGCATGCTTCGCCTTTGCCCACCCTGCAATTAATGCGCAGCGGGCGCATCGGGCATTTTCTGCACGCCGACCTTCTGGCCCTTGCGCGCGGCCAGCCAGTTCTCGAAGCGCTGGATCACGACAAAGAAGGTCGGCACGAACAGCACGGCAAGGCAGGTCGAGCTGAGCATGCCAGAGAACGCGGTGATGCCGATCGATTTGCGCGCGTTGGCGCCGGCGCCTGTGGCCAGCACCAGCGGCACCATGCCGAGTATGAAGGCGAACGACGTCATCAGGATCGGCCGGAACCGGATGCGAGCCGCATTGACGGCAGATTCCAGCAGCGGCTTGCCGTCGCGCACATGCTGCTCCAGCGCGACCTCCACGATGAGAATGGCATTCTTCGCCGAGAGCGCGATCAGGAGGATAATGCCGATCTGGGTGTAGAGATTGTTCTCGATGCGCAGGCCCGTCAACACCGCCATCGGTCCAAGCAGCGACAGCGGCACCGCCAATATGACCGAGATCGGCGCGAACCAGCTCTCGTACTGGCCGGCGAGCACGAGATAGATCAGCAGCAGCGCCAGCGCGAATGCGAGATAGATCTGACCGCCGGCCATCATTTCCTGATAGGACATTGCCGTCCACTGAAAGCCGGTGCCGCGCGGCAGCGTCTTGTCCGCAATCTCCTCCATCAGCTTCATCGCCTGCCCGGAACTGTAGCCGGTGGCGGGCATGCCGATGATGCTCGAGGAAGGATAGAGATTGTAGAGGCTGATCAGGGACGGGCCGACCGCGGGCGTGATCTTCGCCACGGTGCCGATCGGGATCATGTCGCCATCCGAGTTGCGCACCATGAGGTTCTCGATGTCGGTCGTCGTGACCCGAAATCGCGACTCGGCCTGGGTGTAGACCTGGAAGGTGCGGCCGAACTTGTTGAACTGGTTGACGTACGAGGCGCCCATGTAGGACGAAAGCGTCGAAAAGATCTGGTCAGTGGTGACGTGCAGGACCTCCGTCTTGGTCCGGTCGATCTCGACATTGTACTGCGGCACCGCCGAGCGAAACGAGGTGGAGACCCTTTGCAGAGCGCTTTGCGTATCCGCGTTCGATATCACCGCGTTCGTGATGGCCTGCAGCTTGGCGAAGTCGGATGTACCATCGCGCAGCTCCACCTGCATGGTAAAGCCGGCGGAGTTTCCGATGCCCTGGATCGGCGGCGGCGGGATCACGAGGGTGCGCGCTTCGGATATCGCCGACAATCTGTCGGTCAGGCCGACATATAGCGAGAGCAGGTCCTCCCCCTTGCCCCGCGCGCTCCATTCCTTGAGCACGATATAGGCAACGCCGGCATTGGCGAGGCTCGAGGAGTTGTCGAGCACAGAAATGCCGGCAATCGTCATGATCTGGTCGACGCCGGGCTGTTTGCTGACGATCTCCTGGACCTGGTCCATGACCTTCTGCGTCCGCTCCAGCGAGGCGCCATCGGGCAATTGCACGGCCGCCAGCATATAGCCCTGGTCCTCGATCGGGATAAAACCCGTCGGGATGCGCGACAGGCCGTAGCCACCGATGCCGATCAGGATCAGCGCGACGACGACGGAAGCATTGCTGTGCGCGACCAGAGTGCCGATCAGCCGCGCATAGCCGCGCTCCACCCGATCGTAGCCGGCGTTGAAGCCGCGGTAGAACCAGTTGCGGTTCTCCGGCGGCACCGGACGGCGCAGCCACAGCGCGCATTGGGTCGGCTTCAGGGTCGCCGCGTTGATCGCCGACAGCAGCGCTGTGGCTGCGATCACGAGGGCGAACTGCGCATACATGCGTCCTGTCAGTCCCGGCAGGAACGCGGCCGGCAGGAACACCGAGATCAGCACCAGCGTGATGCCGATGATCGGCTTGAACAGTGAATCCATCGCGCTGACCGCGGCGTCATGGCTGGACATGCCCTGTTCGATGTTGTGCGCTGCGGCCTCAACCACCACGATGGCGTCGTCGATCACGATGCCGATGGCGAGCACGATGGCGAACAAGGTGGACAGGTTCACCGTGAAGCCGAGCGCCGCCATCGCCGCGAAGGCGCCGATGATGGTGACCGGCACGGTGGTCGCCGGCACCAGCATGGCCCGCCAGTCTTGCAGGAAAATCAGGATCACCACGAGGACGAGGAGACCGGCCTCGATTAGCGTCTTGTAGACCTCGTTGATCGATTCCTGCACAAACGTGGTGGTGTTGAACGGCGTGTCGTACTTGACGTCCTGCGGGAAGGCCTTTGCGAGTTCGGCCATCTTCTTCTCGACGGCCTTCTCCACGTCCAGCGCGTTGGCTCCCGGCGACTGGAACACGCCGATGCCGGCGGCCGGCTTCTTGTTGAGCGAGAACACCTGGCCGTAGGTCTGCGCACCGAGTTCGACCCAGCCGACATCGCGCACCCGCGTGACCTCGCCTGACGGGCCGGTCTTGACAATGATGTCCTCGAACTGCGCCTTGTCATCGAGACGGCCGGCGACGTTGAGCGTGTACTGGAACGCCTGGCCTGCCTCCGCCGGCGGCGCACCGATCTGGCCGGCGGTCACCTGCTGGCTCTGCTGCTGGATCGCCAGGATGACGTCCTGCGGCATCAGCGATCGCACCTGCAGCTTGTTCGGATCGAGCCAGACCCGCATCGAATATTGGCCGGCGCCGAACACGGTGACGTTGCCGACGCCCGGCAGTCGGGACAGCTCGTCGCGGATATTGATGGTGGCGTAGTTCGACAGGAACAGGCTGTCATAAGTCGCGTTCGGCGAGGTCAGCGTCACGAAAAGAAGGACCGCGGTAGATCTCTTCTGCACAGTGACGCCCTGGTTCTGCACCGATGTCGGCAATTGCGACAGCGCGGCCGAGACACGGTTCTGCACCAGCACCTGTGCGAAGTTGAGGTCGGTCCCGATCTTGAACGTCACCGTCAGCGTATAGGTGCCGTCGGCGCCGCTGTAGGACTGCATGTAAATCATGTCCTCGACGCCATTGACCTGCTGCTCGATCGGCAATGCCACCGTGTCCATCACGGTCTTGGCGCTGGCGCCGGGGTATCGCGTGGTGACCTGCACCGTCGGCGGCACCACATCCGGGTATTGCGCGACCGCCAGATTGAACAGCGCCACGCCGCCGATCAGGACCATCAGCAGGGCGATGACGTTGGAAAGGACCGGCCGTTCGATAAAGAATTTCGAGATCATGGCGGTCTCCTACTTCGCAGCAGTGCCGGACTCGATGTTCCTGACTTGCGGATCGACCTTCTGGCCGGGGATCGCGTACAGCAATCCGCCAATGACCACCCTGTCGTCCGGTTTCAGTCCGGTTTCGATGACGCGCAGATCGCCCTCGAGCGGTCCTATCGTTACCTTGCGCTGCTCGACCACGTTATCGCTGTTTACGACCAGCAGGTAGCGTCCGGCCAGGTCGGAGCCGAGCGCGGCAGCAGGCACCAGCAGCGCGTTCTTGCGCTCATCGAAGGGCACGCGGACCCGCACATAAAGGCCCGGCAGCAGCACGCGGTCCGGATTGTTCAGGATGCCGCGGACCGCGATCGTGCCGGTGGACTGGTTGAGGATCGGCGAGACGTAGTCGAGGGTACCCTTGTGGGGAAAGCCGGTGTCGGTCTGCAAGCCGACCTCGATCGGCACCTTGCGCAACTCATTCACCGTCAGGCCGCGACGGCGCGCATCCTCGCGAACTTTCAGCACGTCGAGCTCATTGACGTTGAAATTCACCCAGATCGGATCGATCGCGACGATCGTCGCAAGCTGCGTGGGCGAGGCGACGCCGACAAGTTCGCCGACCGACTCCAGATGCGCGGAGACGAAGCCGTCGAACGGCGCGGTGACCTTGGTATACCCATAGTTGACCTGCGCGATCTTCGTGTTGGCCTCGGCCTGCTGCAAATTGGCCTGCGCGTTGTCGCGGTTGGCAGTGGCATTATCCAGCGTCGCTTGCGAAACCGCCTGGCGCGCCACGAGCTCGCTCTGCCGCTTGAAATCCGCTTCGGCCTGCCACAGCGAGGCCCGTGCGCCCATTTCCGCAGCCTGGGCCTGATCGAGCTTGAGCTTGTAGGTCTCCGGCTCGATCGTGAACAGCGTGGTGCCTTCCTTGACGAAACTGCCGTCCGTGTAGTCGATCGATTGCAGAAAACCCTGTACGCGCGCCACCAGATCGACCGACTTTACAGCTGCGGTAGTGCCGTTGGCGTCAATGAAGCGCGTAACATTCCTCTGCACCGGGGTCGCGACATCTATCTTCGGCGGCGGAGGCTGCACAAAAGTGTTTTGCTCGCAGGCACTTAACGCGATGGCTGCGGAGCAGAGAGCCACCACCCGCAATGCCGCCACAGCCCGCAGCCGCAACAAAGCGTTCTGCTTCAAACATGCAGGCGTACGCGCAAGCCTCATTTCCGTCCTCCGACTACCCTTGTCCTCAGACGGCTTCCTGATCAGAAACACGGCTGGCCCATCCCATGAAATTAGCAACAATCCGCTTGCGGTGGAACCCGAAACCGAAAATGATGCCGCCCCGCGAAAGTTGTTCTGCCAACACTAGCCGGGCAAATTTGTTTCGAAGCGGCAGCTCGAGCGAAAGCAAAAGGATTCACTGAAATGTTCGACAAGCGTAGTGCGACGCTGTGCGCGCTGACGGCGGCCCTGACGATTGCCGTTGCAAGTCCTTCCGTGGCGCAGCCGACCGATGCGCAGAAGCAAGCCGTCAAGTCAGCCTGCCGTTCCGATTACATGGCGCATTGTTCCAGCGTGACGCCGGGCGGTGAAGCGGCGCTGCAATGCCTCGCAAAGAACATGTCGAGCCTGTCGTCGGGATGCCAGAGCGCCGTCAAGGCGATCGACGCTTCGGCCGCACCGAAGAGCGAGCCCGCCAAGAGCGATTCGGCAAAGACCGAAGCCGCTCCTCCGGCTGCACCGAAGACCGAGACGGCTCAGCCGGCCGCCGACCCCAAGAGCGGTACCCCGAGCGGAACCAAAAGCGGAACCAAGAGCGAATCCAAGCCGGCGGCGGCGAGCACGGCGGCGAAGAAGCCGAGCGACGCACAGGCCGCGGCCATCCGCAGCGCGTGCCGCGGCGATTATCCCAAGGTCTGCGCGGGCGTGCCGACCGGCGGCGCGCCGGCCCTGGAATGCCTGGAGAAGAACAAGGCCAAGGTTTCCGCGGGCTGCAGCAAGGCCCTTGCAGCGGTCAGCGGGACGGCCCCGCCCGCCGCAGGGGGCAGCACGCCTGCAGCCGCCGGCGCGGCGCCTGCGGCGGCTCCCACGGTTATCGTGCTGCGCCCGATGTTGCCTCGCGAGGAGTTGTTCGTATTGCGCTCGGCATGCAGCGCCGACATCCGCACGCTGTGCGCAGGTGTCGCGCCCGGTGGCGGACGCATCATGCAGTGCATCGCAAACCGCGCCGCCGATCTTTCGCCGGCATGCAAGGACGTGCTGGTGCCGTTCACGGCGCGTTGAGTTCCTGGCGCGCTAAAGCATGATGAAATCATGTTCAGCTGGAGCGGCATCGGAGGTGAGGCCCACCTCTCCCTTCGGGAGAGGTGGATCGAGTTTGTCGGACTATCGATTCAATCAAAGGCCATTCCGCAACAAGCCGGCTGCCGGAAAGCGCCGGCTAATCCCCGCCACGGAAGGCGAGGATGAGCTGGATCAGGCGTATCGAGACCGCGAAGTAGAAAAGTGACATCAGGACTTGCCATGCCAAATGCCAGTTCATCTTCGCGAGCTTGGTCAGCCCGTCGATGAAATTGAGCAGCAGAACGACGACGCCGACCAGCATCACGCCGCGTCCGATCAGGCCATGGCGAAGATAGCCGAACAACTGGATCGCTGGCTCCTCGCTCGACACATGCGCGCCGGCCGAGACGATCAGCGTGCCGATGACCATCTTTTCGATATGGGAGACGATCTCCTTGT
>JAEZEU010000469.1 GCA_023432885.1 Pseudomonadota bacterium
TGCGACAACTGCCTCAGTCCCCCGAAGGTGACCGACGGCAAGATCATCGCGCAGAAGATGCTGAGCTGCGTCTATCGCACCGGACAGCGCTTCGGCGCCATGCACCTGATCGACGTGCTGGTGGGCCGGCTGACTGACAAGGTCACGCAGTTCGGCCATGACAAGCTGTCGGTGTTCGGCGTGGGCCGCGAGCTCAACGAAAAACAATGGCGCGCCGCGCTGCGCCAGCTCGTCGCCATGGGGCACCTGCGGGCCGACGGCGAGGCGTTCGGCGCCTTGAAGCTGACGGAGTCCTCGCGCGGCGTGCTGCGAGGCGAGACAGAAGTGTGGCTGCGCGAGCAGGCGGCAAGCACGCGCAACCGCGCGATCCGCGGCAATTCGCGGCGCGGCCCGCTCGCAGCCCAGCCGAACGGCGGGGCCAAGAGCGATCCCGCCTTGCATTCGGCGTTGAAGACATGGCGCTCGGAGATCGCGCGCCAGCGCGGCGTGCCTGCCTATGTGGTGCTGCACGACTCGACCATCGACGGCATCGCAGCGGTTCGGCCGGCGACGCTGGCGGAACTGCGCGGCATCGCCGGGATTGGCGACAAGAAGCTGGAGCATTACGGCGAAGAGCTGATCGCGCTGGTAAGGGCGAAGGGTGCATCTGGACCGTAGAAGAGTCCGATAGATCGTACCTTGACGGGATCGCCGAGCACGGCTGCGGCGAGCGATCGGCAAATAGTCGACGTCGAGGCCCTTGTAGTTGCCCTGCGAGTCCGGCGCGGCAAAGCACGCGCTGACGCTGCGGACCAGCGTGCCGCGCTGCTTGACGTTATCGAGCGTTGCGGCCGATGCGGCCGACAGCGAGCGCGCCGAGCGCGAGAGAAAACCTCTTCATGCTGTACTCCCTCCTCAGTGACCGGTGCCTTTCGCTGCTGCGTCGATGGCCTGGCCGAGCCGGTCGACGATCATGTCGACATCGCCTTCGCTGACGATAAAGGGCGGCGCGAGCAGCACGTGATCGCCGAGACGGCCGTCCACCGTGCCGCCCATCGGATAGCAGGCGAGCCCGCGAGCGAAGGCCTCGGCCTTGATGCGCGTATTGAGTTTCAGCGCGGGATCGAACGGCGAGCGCGTCGCGCGATCGGAGACCAGCTCGACCGCCCAAAACAGGCCGCGGCCCCTGACGTCACCGACATGGCGGTGATTGCCGAAACGCTCGGTCAGCCGCCGCTCGAGCAAAGCGCCGCGCTCTTTCACCCGGTCGAGCAGGTTTTCCTCTGCGATGATCTTCTGCACTTCGAGCGAGGCCGCGCAGGCCATGGGATGGCCGAGATAGGTGTGGCCGTGCTGGAACGTGCCGGAGCCATCGCGGATGGTGTCGACAATGCGCGACGTGGCGAGCATTGCACCGATCGGCTGGTAGCCGCCGCCCAGTCCCTTGGCGATCGCCTGGATGTCGGGTGCAACCCCCTCCTGCTCCCAGGCGTGCAACGTACCGGTGCGACCCATGCCGCACATCACCTCGTCGAAGATGAGCAGTGCGCCATGGCGATCGCAGATCTCGCGCACGGCGCGGAAATAACCTTCCGGCGCCGTGACGCAGCCGGCGGTGGCGCCGACTACGGGCTCGGCGATGAAGGCCGCCACGGTGTCCGGACCGAGGCGCTGGAATTCGGCTTCCAGCTCCGCCGCGAGCCTTGCAGTGAAATCCGCTTCCGATTCGTCGTCGCGTTTCTCGTGGTAGGCAAAAGCCGGCGTGACATGGCTGAAGGCGCCCGACAATAGCGGCGCATAGGGCTCGCGCCGCCAGGCGTTGCCGCCGGCCGCAAGCGCCCCGAGTGTGTTGCCGTGATAGCTTTGGCGGCGGGCGATGAACTGCGTCCGCTGCTTCTGCCCGCATTCGACGAAATATTGCCGCGCGAGCTTGATCGAGGCTTCGACGGCCTCCGATCCGCCGCTGACGTAATAGACATGAGCGAGGCCACCGGGCTCATGGCCGACCAGCCGCTCCGCCAGCTCTTCGGCGGGACCGGAGGTGAAGAAGCCGGTATGGGCGTAGGCCAGCTTGTCGGCCTGCCGCTTCATCGCCTCGATCACGCGCGGATGCTGATGACCGAGGCACGAGACCGCAGCGCCGCCGGACGCATCCAGCACGCGATGGCCGCTGTCGGTCACCAGCCATACCCCCTCGCCGCTGACAGCCTTCGGCGGCGTTGCGCGGAAGTTTCGGTGCATCACACGGGTCGTGGCGGTGCTCATGAGGGTCAACCCTTCTCGGTCACATATTGGGAGGTATCGGCGAGGCATGCCTCGGCCTGTTCCAGTTCGCGCGCCGAGCGCGCGGTGGCGTCGTAGTCGTTGGCGACGACGAAACGGCCGACCTGCTGCAGCCGTCAGCGACGGCAAGTCACTGCACAGTTCACGCAGAGGGGGCCTGGCGCTCATGAAACATTTGTTTCATGTATTGCTCCTCGATTGCAACGTATGAAATGCTTGCGATTGTTCAGCGTCGCCGACCGCCGCCTGCCGATCGAGGAGGCCCGGCCGTGACGGCCAGGAGCCCGCTCGCCCCTATCCCGGCGGACTTTCGCTGAGGGACCAGCAATTCTCCGGACTGTTGGCGATCATGGCCGCCGGCATTGCCTGGCTGTGGTCGAACACCGTGCATGATCTTACGGTGCGCCGCATCTCGACCCGGCATGGCGAACATTCAGCGTCGAGTCTACATCTTCGTCGCGCTGACCTGTTTCGCCTTTCCGCTTACGATGTCACGCACCAGCCGCAGCCTCGAGGCCCAGGACCGGCGTTAGGAGCAATGCGTCTAAATTTGCGCGCATTTGCCTAGGCTACCCTTTACGGCTTTGCCGCATCCTGCCGGATCGAGCGCTCGTTCGGAGCGGTTTCAGATGGGCAGTGACCATGACTGGCAAAGTACAGCGTGAGCCGCGAAGGCAGCTGCGCAATCGCGTGACCTGGATGAGCCTCGACGACGGCGAGACCGAGACCCGCCGGGAATGCACCGTGCTGGACGTCTCGCCCGGCGGCGCCAAGATCGTGACGGATGCCGCGATCGACGTGCGCGACCGCTTTGGCCTGACGCTGACTCCGGAACACCAGGGCCGCTATCAGTGCGAAGTGGTATGGCGCCGCGGCAAGACCTATGGCGTGAAGTTCGTTCAGTAGAAACAGCTGAACCTGCCGGGGCACGATGGCTTTCGCCGAAAAATCTGTCCGCTAGCTAAATTCGGTCCATCTCTCCCAAGCGGGGAGAGGTGAGTTCCCGCTGCCGCGCCGGTCGCTCGATCATGCTTAGAGGACGGAACGCAGGACAAATGCCCGTCGCGTCAAAAGCTCCGCGTCGACGCGTCGACCCGGGTCGTCGCCGGCACCGCCTCCAGCGCCGCGCGGATCTCGCGCGCCGTTCGCAGCGCGCGGCGGATGAACGGGTCCTCGGAATCGCGATTGAGCGTGAGCAGCCGGGAGCAATGCTCGCAATTGACCTGATAGCCGTCACGCACGCGCTGCGCGCGATCGCGGAATATCTTGGTGCACTTCGGGCACCGGATCCTCACCTTATCATCGATCACTGCCTGTGCCTCCGTTCACGAGGCGGTTACGATGACAGGCCCCGGCTTGCAAAAGCGCTAACCCCGCATCCTGCATTTGAATGAAGCAGATTGCTTCAATTTGACTTTAGCTTCACATAGCGGCCGGGCGCGGGCTCGATGACGCGATAGGACGCGTTGCCCGCTTGCGCGGGCGCCGCGATCCTGCCGGTGGAATGCCCTTTCATCCAGGCGTCCCAATCGCCCCACCAGCTTCCCGGCTGCTCCACCGCCGCATCGAGCCACGCATCCGCATCGCCGCTGACATCGTCATTGAGCCAGTGGCTGCGCCGGTTCTTCGCGGGCGGATTGATGACGCCAGCGACATGGCCGCTCGCCGCCAGCACGAAGCGTGGCTCCGTTCCCATCAAACCCTTGGTGAGATAGGCGCTCTTCCAGGGCACGATGTGATCCTCGCGCGAGGCGAGCACATAGAGCGGCGCCTTTACCCGCGAAAGATCGATGTCCTCGCCGCACTGCGTGGTCCGGCCGGGCTCCCTGATCCTGTTCTCGAGATAGGTGTTGCGGGTGTACCAGCAGTACATCGGACCCGGCAGGCTGACGCTGTCCGAATCCCAGTACAGCAGATCGAACGCGTCGGGCGTCGCGCCCTTCAGATAGCTGTCGACGACGTAGCGCCAGATCAAATCGTTGGCGCGAAGCGTGCCGAAGGTGAAGGCGAGCTCCTTGCCCGGCAATATGCCGCCGTTGCCAATGGTCGCCTCGCGTAGCACGACATGCCCCCGATCGATCAGGAGCCCGATCTCGCCGGTATCGCTGAAATCGACCATGGTGGTGAGCAGGGTGATGGTCGAAAGCCTGTCCTCGCCGCGTGCGGCCAGCACGCCGGCTGCGCAGGCCAGGATAGTACCGCCGACGCAAAAGCCGAGCGCGTGGATCTTATCCACGCCCGCAATTTCTCTGACGACCTCGATCGACTTCAGCGGGCCGAGGCTGAGATAGTCGTTCCACGTCAGGTGACCGATTTCCGGCACCGCGCTGCGCCAGGAAATCAAGAACACCTGGTGCCCCTGCGCCACGGCGTATTCGACGAAGGAGTTTCCCTTGCCAAGATCGAGCAGGTAATACTTATTGATGCAGGGCGGCACGATCAGCAGCGGCGTCTTCTCCACCTCCGCCGTGACCGGCGTGTACTGGATCAACTGGATCAGTTCGTTCTCGTAGATGACCGATCCCGGCGTGTTGGCGAGATTGCCGCCGACCTCGAACCTGGTCTCGTCGACGCGCGTGATGCGCCCCTTCTGAAGGTCCTCGACCAGGTGCTGCATGCCGGCGGCCAGACTCGCCGAGCGGGTCTGGATCGCCGTGCGGATCACCTCCGGATTGGTCGCAGGGAAGTTCGACGGGCTCATCGCATCGATGAACTGCCGCGCGTAGAATTTCAGCTGCAGCTTCGTCCTTTCGTCGACCTGGGCCTGCTCGACCAAATCGGTCAGCTGCTTCGAGCCGAGCAGATACGACTGCTTCAGCAGATCGTAATATGGGGTCTGCTGCCAGGCCTCGTCCTTGAAACGGCGGTCGCCCTTGCCCGGCTGCACGCTCTTCTCGACGCCGAGCGCTTTGACCAGGGTCGAATTCCAGAACTTCCAGACCTGCAGGACGGCGTCGCGCTGCAGGTTGGCGGCCGCGGTAAAGGGCGAGGTCTCCCGCTCGGCTGCCTTGTCGGCAAGGCCCATGGCCGCCGCGATGGCGTCGTCGAATTGCTTGAAGGATTGCTGGCCGGCCTGCATCAGGCTCTCGAGATAGGCAGACGGGTCGTTCGGCGACCGTGTGCTGTCCATGCGGCGCTCCGGCAGTCCATTCAACTGATCGATGCCAGTTTCGCCTGTCGGGTCACAGATTCAAGAGGCGACCGCCGTTTGGGATGACAGAGTTATGTCGCGATGCAGCAAGGAACCGGTATCCGGTATTGCCCGCTTCAGAGACCAAAGCTCTCATTTGCGGCGTCGAGCTCTGCAAATGAACCCATAGCGGACGCTCTCAGCCAAATATCGGCGCCAAGTGTCCGCGCCGAGTATCGGCCGATCCGCGCGGACCAATTCCACTCCTTCATCGCCTGGAAAGCGATTGCTGCGCTTGGCGCAGACGTCTCCTTCTCTCATAGTGCTCTCAGGCGCTTTTGGTAATGCTGCGGGGCACCATGAGGAAAACATTCATCTTCTGCGTGTTGTCGGCTGTCTTGGCGAGCACGCTACAATCCCATGCTCAACCGAACGTCATCCTTTTCGTCGCTGATGGCCTTCGGGCTGCTGCGGTCACGCCCGAGCGGGCGCCCACATTCGCCAGGATACGGGACACAGGCGTCAACTTCTCCAACAGTCACTCGGTCTATCCGACCATTACCACGGCAAACGCCTCGGTGATCGCGACCGGTCACTTGATCGGCGACACCGGAGATTTCGGCAATACGTTCTACACGGGCTTTCCGGTTGCCAGCGCGGCGCAAACCGTGACCCCTTTCATCCAGGACAACGCGGTACTGAGCGAGCTGAACCAGCATCACGGCGGTAATTTCATCGGTGAGCGCTCGATCATGGCGGCGGCTCGCGAAAAAGGCTACTTCACCGCGGCCCTCGGCAAAGTTGGGCCGGTCGGAATCCATGATCTTACCCAGCTCGACGGCAAGACCACGATTTTTTTCGACGACGATACGGGAAAGAAGAACGGCATCATCTTGCGGCCGGATGTCGTCGAGATGCTCAAGAAGGCCGGATTGGCGCTTGAAACTCCCGGGCGAGCTCAACGCGAGAACCCGGGCAAGTCCACCAATATCATTCAGCAGAAATACTATCGGGACATCGTCACGAAGGTGCTGTTGCCGCACTTCAAGGAGAGCAAGAAGCCCTTCTTCTTGCTGTATTGGTCGTCCGATCCGGACGGGACCCAGCACTCCCAGCGCGACAGCATCAACGAGCTTGCTCCCGGCATCAACGGTGCGACCTCCCTCGCCGCAATCAAGGTAGCGGATGACGACCTTGCGGCGATCGTTGCGGCCCTTAAGGACCTTGGACTTGAGGGCGATACGAATATCATCGTTACTGCCGACCATGGCTTCAGCACCGTATCGAAGCGCAGCACGACCAGTCCGGCGGCAAAGTTAAAGTACGACAAGGTGCCCGAAGGGCACTTGCCCCCCGGCTTCCTTGCGATCGATCTTGCGCGCGCCTTGGGACTTCCGTTGCACGAGCCTTCCGCTCGAGGACCCGGCGTGGACTACAAGGCGGGGAAGTATCCGCGCCGCGCCAGCGCTTCAATCGGCAACGATCCGGCCAAACCCGATATCGTGGTCGGCGCGAATGGAGGCAACGATCTCATCTACCTGCCACAGGACAACGCAAAGACTCTGGTGAGGCAAGTGGTCAAAGCGCTCCTTGCGCAAGACTACACGAGCGGCGTCTTCGTCCGTGACGACCTCGGACCGGTGCCGGGAACGCTGCCGATGAGCAGGGTCGGCCTCAAGGGGCGAGCGCGAATGCCAACGCCGGCGATCGTCGTGAATTTCCGTTCCGAAACGACGGGCTGCGATCAGCCGCTGTTTTGCAGCGCGACCGTATCCGACACCACCCTTTTGCAGGGGCAAGGTCATCACGGCAGTTTTAGCCGCGCTGACACCAGCAACTTCATGGCGGCGATCGGGCCTGCGTTCAAGACCGGCTTCAACGATACGGCTCCGGCCAGCAACGCTGACATTGCTCCGACACTGGAGAAGATCCTGGGTGTAACCCTCCCGTCAACCGGTCAATTGCGCGGCCGCGCGCTTACCGAAGCACTGAAAAACGGAAGGGCTGTCCGGCCGTGGCGCCTGGACCTTGTCTCAAAGAGAGGCGATAGCGGCCTGCGCACAATCGTCAACATGCAGTTTGTCGGCCGGACACGCTACTTCGACGCCGCTGGCTTCCCGGGACGCACCGTCGGATTGAAAGTGCCGGCGAGCGCCAGGTGAAGAGGCGCAGGAGTCGTCGGCATCGCTCTCCTGGGAGTTGGCGGTCAAGCCGGGCCGCGGACGGGCACCCCGCGGATTATTGATCGTCCGACACCGGCGAAAAGCCGCCCTGCTCCAGGCACTGGATGATATAGGCCGTGGAGTCCCGCGGCAGGATCCTGGCGTCGGCAGCCTTGATACGGCAGGATTTCAGCGCGCGCAGCCTTGCGCGGCGCCGCACCGATTCCAGCGGCTCGCGGGTGATCTTCTGCACCGTCGCCGGCTGGTCGTCGGCCTGGAATTGCAGCTCGTAGGTCCGTCCCGCATTGTCGGTCGCCAGGCACGAGACCGACTTGATCTGCTTGCTGTCGACATCGCCGAACTGCTTGCACATTCCCTTGGCTGGCTCGACCCGCGGCACGCGCACGCCACCCGCAAGCGGCCGCTCCCTGGAATTGAGCAGCACCTGATCGATCGTCAGCTCGTAGAAATCGTTCTGGTCGCGGCGCGCCTTGTCACCGGAGAACGAGACGATATGCCCCTTGTCGGCGGGGTCGTCGACGGCAATGGTGAAATAGGCGCGCCCGCTCTCGCCGTGGAAATACTTCACCGCGCGGCACGGCAGATTTTGGCCAGCGACGCGAAAGGCCGCGCACTTGCCCGAAAAGGCCACGATCAGGTCGATGTCGTAATTCTCGTCGTCACTGGCGATCGGCACGATCGGCCAGGCCGCCGGCTGCCGGTCGAAGGCCGGCATCATGCGCGGGCCGGCAAGGGCCGCTTGCGCAAAAGGCAAAACCGCAAGGCATGCAATGGCAGCAATTAACCGATAAAGGCGCATCTGATATCCGTAGGATGCCCGGCCGGGCATGTCCAGCGAACGCTCGGGCGTGGCAGCATCGCCCGGCGTCACCGCTTTCCTTCGATCGCAATCTCCACCAGATATGGCCGATTTGCGGCAACCGCGGCGGCCAGCGCTGGCGCAATGGCATCGGCCTTCTCGACCCGGACGGCCTCGACCCCCATGCCGGCCGCCAGATGCACGAAATCGAGCGCGGGCCCGGCCAAGTCCATCTGCTGGTAGGGGTGCTGCGTGCCCGGCTGAAAATTCTGCCGCCAGACGTCGACATTGTGCTTGAGGATTCGGTACTCGCGGTTTGCCAGCACGACGAACACGATGGCCAGGTTGTGGTGCGCCGCGGTCCATAGCGCCTGAATGCTGTACATCGCTGAGCCATCGCCCGAGATGGCGACCACCGGCCGGTCCGGCATTGCGACCTTGACCCCGATCGCGCCGGCCAATCCCTGCCCGATGCCGCCGCCGCGTCCTCCGAAATAATCGCCAAAGCCGCGATACTCGAACGCGCGCGCCAGATCGAGGCTCGCGGTGATGCTTTCGTCGACGATGACCGCATTGTCGGGCAGGCCGCGGCGCAGTTCGGCGGTCACCCGCGGCATGGAAGCCGGCTCACGATTCCAGCCTTTCTCCAGCCTTGCCCGATAGGCTTCCTTCTCCCGCGCGCGAAGCTCGGCCAAGGCTGCGTTGCGGCGCTGCGCGGCGGCCTTGAATTCCGGCGTAGCGGCAGCGCGCACCGCATCGGTCAATGCGGCAAGGCTCGCGGCGAGATCACCGACGAGGCCCGCATCGAGTCGATGGTTGAAGGCGAGTCGTTCGGGCGCCTTCTCGCCCTGGATCACGGCCGCGCCTTTTGGAAAGTGCCCACCGTCCGCAAACCAGATATCCTCGAAGAACGGGCCGCCCAGCAGCAGGACGAGATCGGCCCCTTCGAACGCCTTGCGGACCTGTGCCGCATCGCCCGGCAGCGATGCGCGGTAGTTCGGATGGCTCGTCGGAAACGAGGCGTGGTGCCGCAATCCTTCGAACCAGACCGAGGCGCCGACCTGCTCGACAAGCCTGACTAGCGCGTCGGTGGCGCCCGCGCGCGCCACGTCATCGCCCGCGACGACCACCGGGCTTTGCGATTTCAGGAGCGCCGCGGCAAGCGCCGCAACACCGTCGGGATCGGGCGATGCCGCGCGCCACAGCCGGTCCGGCGCCATGGCTTCGACCGAGGTCTCCTGTTCCATCACGTTGATCGGCAGCGACACGAACACCGGTCCCTCCGGCGCGTCGGTCGCGACCTTGAAGGCGCGGCGCAGGATGGGCACGATCTCGTCGGCGCGCTCGATCTGCACGCTCCATTTGGTGACCGGCGCCGCCATCGCGACGAGGTCATGGCCAAGGATCGGACCCGCAAGCCGCATCCGCGTGTCCTGCTGTCCGGCGGTCACCACGAGCGGCGAATTCGCCTTGAGCGCGCCGTAGAGCGCGCCGATGCCGTTGCCGAGTCCCGGCGCGACGTGGAGATTGGCGATACTGACACGGCCGCTCGCTTGCGCATAGAAACTGGCCGCACTGACCGCGACACCCTCATGCAGGGCCATGACGTAGCCGATCTGCGGATAGGCAGCCAGGCTGTCGAGCAGCGGCGTCTCCGCGGTGCCGGGATTGCCAAAAATATGGCGCACGCCGTGCGACACAAAGGACTCCATCAGCACCCGGCGACCACGCATTGCCATTTTCTCCCTCTGCAGGCTTATTTTCACCTGACGATAGCACGGCGGTTCCATCGGCCCTAGCTAGGCGGGCGCCGTAACCCGCCCTGCGGGGATTGCATCTGGACAGCGAGATCGATTTAAGCTTCGCCGATCGCCATGCCCGACCTTGTTGTGTACGTTCGTCCGCGAATGAAAAGGAAGCCCTGATCCGTCATGATGAAGATGCGACCGGCCATCGCAGCACTTGCCATTGCAGTTCTCCTCACCGCGCAGGGCGATGGCATGCCCGTCCCTTCCGCCCGGGCGCAGCCCGCCGCAAAGCCGCAAACGGATGTGGTCGCCGCCTACAACAACGCGCTGAGCCAGTTCAAGGCTATCCTGGCCGAGCGGCGGCGCCAGATCGATTCGAAACAGCCGCTACCGAACCTGCCGGGACAGGCCGTCTACCTCGCGCGAAATCTCGTGATGAGCACCTACAAGGATCTGACGGACGCGCAGCCATCGCGAGTCGGACGGCCCAACAAGTTCGACATCCCACCGCAATATTTCGACGCCGATAACGAACCGCTGATCGATGAGTACCGCAAGCTGTTCGACGTCATGCAGGCCCCGCCGGCCGATGCGCAGAATTCGGCAACGCCCTTCAGGGACGTCGTCGATCTGGGGCGGGCCATTGCGCGCGCCAAAGGCCTCGATGCGGTGAGCGCGGAAGCCGCGGGCCGCATCAGCCTTGCGCTATTCTTCGCCGAAACCAACGGCAACCAGAACATCGGGAATGCGCGCTCGAACAAATACAAGGGCAGCCTGCAGACCGGCGTGTCTGAAGACGCGAGCGGCCGGCGGAAATGGGCTGATATCAAGCCGAAGGTGGCAAGCTTCGATCCGGAACTGATTGCCCGCGACAACAAGGAGGAGGCGCGGCTCGGCAGGCTGGACCCGCGCTACAACCACTGGATCAACGTGCGCAACGGCCTGATGAATGCGCATGCCGAGCTGTTCACGCAGATACCGGCGATTGCAAAGACATTGCCGAACCCGATCGACCAGATGAAATTTTTCGAGCTGATCCAGATCGTCCCGAGTCCGACCAGGGCCGCGCTTAAATCCGGCAATCTGCTCGGCTACCGCGTGTCCGACCCGACCATCATGGGATATCTGCGCAACAACAGCATGTTCGCTTACGGCCGGGCCGACCGGGCGCGAACCTCCGCGAACTTCCGCGAGATCATGGATGCGATGTGGCTGTTCAATGAGAAGTTCGAGCGCGCGCTGGCGGAGTACGAGAAGATCAAGCCGAGGTGAGAATCAACCTTTGGCCTGCTCGCGCAGGCGCATCTCGTGGCTTGGCTTGATGTCCTCCGAGCGGCTGTACATCGCAACCGCAACGAGGAGGATGACGGCGAGGAATCCGAACAGCGAGCGATAGGCAATTTCGCTACGCCCGCCGCCGGCCAGCGGCTCGAAGGCGCCGAGGATCATGCCGGAGAGTGTCTGCATGCAGGCGACCCCGAGCATCACCGAGGTGTTCATGGTTGCGATCCCGCGCCCGATCAGGCGGTCCGGAAATATACCCCTGCCATGGGTCATGATCATGGTGCTGGAGGCGCTGAAGAAGCCCATCGCGACGATGGCGCCGACGGAGAGCCAGGCGGGCGGTGCGGATGGAATCGCAAGCGCAGCGAGCAGACAGACGATTGCCATGGTGCCAGCAATCGCGATCCATTTGCGCGTATCGAACAGGCGATCGAGCGGGCCGAAGGAGAGCATGCCGAACTGATAGGCGACGACGGCGGCGAGCAGGACATTGCCGGCTGCGATCGGGCTCAGACCATGCACCTCGCGCAAGTAGGCGCCGCCCCACAGGCCCTGAACGGTGAAGGTGCAGGCATAGTTGAAGAAGTTGAGCGCGAGGATCGGCTTCAGACGGGGATTGCGCAGCACCTCCATCAGACCTTGCATCATCTGGCCTGCCGGCTCCGGCTTGCGATCCAGAAAGGGATGGCCGGGAGGGGCGTCGCGCACCACGATCCACACGGCGATGGCCGCGATCGCCGTGAACAGCACGGCAGCGCCGAACACGACCCGCCAGCCGGATATTTCCGATGCCCAGGCCAGCGGCGTGGTAGCAATCAGATTGCCGAGCAGACCGACCGACAGCACGACGGCCGTCAGTGTGGAAAAGCGATCAGGCGGGAACCAGCGGGTGATCACCACCATGCTCCCGATCAGCATGACGCCGAAGCCGGCGCCAAGCAGCGCGCGGCCGGTGAGCAATGCCGGCCATGTCGGCGCCGTGGTGAAGATGATGCCGCCGAGGGTAGCCAGCATTAGCATGCCGACTACGGTGCGCCGTGGACCGAAATGATCGAAGAAGAAGCCGCAGGGAATCTGCATGGCGGCGAAGCCGAAGAAGAACGCCCCCGTCAGCGCGCCCAGCGCTTCGGGCCCGATCGACAAATCGCGCATCAGGTCGAGGCCGATGGTGACATTGGAAGCGCGGAAGAAATGGCTGGCCATGTACGCCGTGGCCAAAGTCACGACCATGACGAGGCCCCGGCGGTAGACGGA
>JAEZEU010000494.1 GCA_023432885.1 Pseudomonadota bacterium
TGTTCATGGCAGCGCTCACTGCAAGATTTCGTCAGAGGTAGCCGGCGACTCGCAGGCGCTCGAAAGCGTCCTCGGTCTCGTGGTCCAGCGCGCGGCCGGCGCGTTCGGGCACCTTGGTGGCGTCGAGCTCGGCGAGGATTTCGTCGATGTTGGAAGCCGTCGAGGCAACGGGATTGGTGATGTCCTGATCGCCGAGCGAGCGATAACGCTTGCCGTTCTTGGCGATATAGAGCGGAATGATCGGGATGTTCTCGCGCTTGGTGTAGGCCCAGATATCGGCCTCGGTCCAATGCAGGATCGGGTGAATGCGCAAGTGGGCGCCCTGCGGCGGCGAGGCATTGAACTGGTCCCAGAATTCCGGCGGCTGGTCGCGCACATTCCACTCGCCTACGAGGCCGCGCGGCGAGAACACGCGCTCTTTGGCGCGGGTCGCTTCCTCGTCGCGGCGGATGCCGGCGATGAGGCCGTCAAAGCCATACTTGGCGAGCGCGAGCTTGAGACCCTCGGTCTTGCGCGCCGCGGAGCGTGCCGCCGGCGGCAGTGTCGGATCGACCGCACCGATCGGCGGGCAGGGCTCGACGCGCAGATCGAGATCCCATTCCTTCGCGTAACGATCGCGGAAGGCGTACATCTCGGCAAACTTCTTGCCGGTGTCGACGTGCATCGCCGGGAAGGGCACGCGACCGAAAAAGGCCTTGCGCGCCAGCCAGATCATGACGTTGGAATCCTTGCCCAACGACCACAGCAACGCGAGCTTCTTCAGCCGGGCGAAGGCCTCGCGCAGAATGTAGATGCTCTGTGCCTCGAGCTGGTCCAGGTGATCCATCGAAGGCGGGGTGATTTGCGGCACGGAAGCTGCTTGGGTCAGCGGCGGCTGGCGGAGCCGCGCCTTCGCGGATTCGTTGGTGAGAACATCCATCTCGTCGACCTCAGCCTGATTAGGTGAAAATTCCATCTGCAGGCCGCAATTTGGAAGAAATAATTTTCCAAATATCGGGCTTGCGAGACACTTAGATAGAAAATAATTTCAGTCAACCTCGAAAGCGAGCAGCGATGCGGTTTCTGCCTGTCTTCCTCGATCTGCAACGTGGCCCGGTCCTGCTGATCGGTGCGGGTGATCTCGCACGCGCGAAATTGCGGCTGCTCGCGTCAGCGGGCGCGCAAGTGCGCTGGTATGCGACCGATGGCAATCACGATCTGAGCGGCGTTGACGCCGATCGCATCGAGATCGCGAAGGGCGACCCATTGACGGCCGACCTAAGCGGCGTGATCGCAATCCTCTGCGCCGGCGCAGGCGAGGCCGGTGTTGCCATGTCAGCGCGCGCGAAAGCGGTGGGATTGCCGGTCAATGTGATGGACGACCTCGCGCATTCCACCTTCATCTTTCCTGCCATCGTCGACCGCGGAGATGTGGTCGTCGCTGTCGGTACCGGCGGCGCTTCCCCCGTGGTGGCGCGCCGCGTGCGCGAACGGATCGAAGCCGTGCTGCCGGCGCGCATCGGCGATCTCGCCAATTTCATCGGCACGTTCCGCAAATCCATTCACGCGCGCATCCCGGAGTTCGCCCTGCGCCGCCGCTTCTGGGAGCGTATCGTCGACGGCCCGATCGGCGCGCTGGTGCTGGCGGGACGCAAGGAAGAGGCCGAGAAGGCGCTGCATCGGATTCCCGACGCTTCCGCCTTTGCCGGTGGCGAAGAGGCCCGGGGCCACGTGACGCTGGTCGGCGCCGGTCCTGGCGATCCCGATCTGCTCACGGTGAAGGCGCTGCGCGCGCTGCAGGACGCCGACATCGTGTTTTATGACGAACTGGTCTCGGCTGAAGTGCTCGACCGCGCCCGCCGCGATGCGGCGCGCGTGCCGGTCGGCCGCCGCGTCGGCAAGCCCGGCATCGGCCAGGACGCGACCAACAAGCTCCTGGTTGAAGCTGCGCGTTCCGGCCAGCGTGCGGTGCGGCTCAAGGGCGGCGATCCCTTCATCTTCGGCCGCGGCGGCGAGGAAGTCGACGCACTGCGCGCCGCCGGCGTCAGCTATTCCATCATCCCCGGCATCACGGCCGGACTCGGGGCGGCTTCACAATTCGAGACGCCGCTGACTTATCGCCAGGAAGCGCTGCGCATCACCTTTCTCACGGCGCACAAGGCGCGCGATGCCGAGACTGTCGACTGGTCCGTGCTGACCGACAGGAAGATGACGGTCGTCGTCTATATGGGCATGACGGCGGCGCCGACGATCCGTGACGGCATGCTGGCAGCGGGCCGCTCGCCGCGCACGCCGGTCGGCGTATTCGCGCGAGTGACGTGGCCCGATGCCAAGGCTGCGGTCGGCACACTGGATCAACTGCCCGATCTGGTGGCTCGAATCGACGGTGGTCCCGCCATCCTCATCATCGGCGACGTGGTCGCGCATTCCGCGCCATGGCGCAATTTCGAACTCGATGAAGTGATCTCCAACCTGCTGGAAGCTGCCGAATGACCTCCCCGTTACAACAAAAAATCAAGATCACGGGCCCCTCCGTGGTGACCGCGAACCGTACCGTCGATGGGGTGGTGATCTGGCGCACCGGTGCCAAGGGCTGGTCGACCGATCTTGCCGATGCTGCCGTCGTCCGCACCGCCGATGAGGCGCGCAAGCTGCTCGCCGAAGCCGTCGCTGACGATGTCGGCGCGATCGGCTCCTACATCGCGCCCGTTGAAGTCAACCGCGGCAAGATCCTGCCTGGAAACTTGCGCGAGCGCATTCGCCTGAACGGCACCACCATCGAGCTGCCGGTTCCGGCGTAAAGGTTCTTTCTGCCATGTATGCATACGACGAACTCGACCGTACGCTGCTCAACGAGCGCGTTTCCGAATTCCGCGACCAGGTGAAGCGCCGCCTCTCCGGCGAACTCACCGAGGACGAATTCAAGCTCCTGCGCCTGCAGAACGGCGTGTACCTGCAGCTGCACGCCTACATGTTCCGCGTCGCCATCCCCTATGGCACGTTGTCCTCGAAGCAGTTGCGGCGGCTGGCCCACGTCGCGCGCCGCTACGATCGCGGCTACGGTCATTTCACGACGCGGCAGAATATCCAGTACAACTGGATCAAGCTGGCCGAGTTGCCCGATGCGCTCGCCGACCTCGCGGAGGTCGGCATCCATGCCATGCAGACTTCTGGCAACAATACCCGCAACGTCACCTCGGACCAGTGGGCTGGCGTCGCGCCCGGCGAGGTCGACGATCCCCGCATCTGGTCGGAGCTGCTGCGCCAGTACACCACGCTGCATCCGGAATTCTCGTTCCTGCCGCGCAAGTTCAAGTTCGCAATCACGGCTTCCGCACACGACCGCGCCGCGATCAAGATTCACGACATCGGCCTGCGTATGCACAAGAACGACGAGGGCGAGCTCGGTTTCGAGGTGCTGGTCGGCGGCGGCCTCGGACGCACACCGTTCATCGCCAAGACCATCAAGCAGTTCGTGCACCGCCGCGACATCCTGAGCTATGTCGAGGCGATCATGCGCGTCTATAACCAGTATGGCCGCCGCGACAACATCTACAAGGCGCGCATCAAGATCCTCGTCCACGAGCTCGGCATCGACAAGTTCGCCAAGGAAGTCGACGAGGAGTGGCAGCACATCCGTGACAGCGCGCTTGCAGTGGAGGATTCGGCGATCGAGGAAATCCGCTCGCGCTTCACCTATCCGAAGTACGAGAAGCTGCCGCACATGCCGGACGAGCTGAAGCAGGCGGGGCATGATCCGCTGTTCGAGCGCTGGCGCAGGAATTCGGTCTTCACCCACAAGGTACAGGGCTATTCGATCGTCACGATCTCGCTGAAGCCGGTCGGCGCCCCTCCGGGCGATGCCACCGCCGATCAGATGGACGCGCTCGCCGATCTCGCCGAGCGCTATTCATTCGGCGAGATCCGTGTCGGCCACGAGCAGAACCTGGCGCTGCCGCATGTGGCGAAACGCGATCTGCCCGCGCTCTGGAAGGCGCTGGATAAGATTGGCCTTGCCACCCCGAACGTGAACCTCGTTTCCGACATCATCGCCTGCCCGGGGCTGGATTACTGCTCGCTGGCCAATGCGCGCTCGATCCCGATCGCGCAGGAGCTGACGCGGCGCTTTGCCAACCACGACACGGCGAACCTCATCGGCCGGCTGCACATCAATATCTCCGGCTGCATCAATGCCTGCGGCCATCACCATGTCGGCCATATCGGCATTCTCGGCGTCGAGAAGAACGGCGAGGAGTTTTACCAGATCACCATCGGCGGCCGCGCCGACGAGCAGGCCCAGATGGGCACGCTGATCGGCCCCGCGGTACCCTATGCCGAGGTCGCCGACGTGATCGAGGACATCGTCGAAGCTTATCTGGCGCTACGCGATTCAAAGGAGGAGCTGTTCATCGACACGGTGAAGCGGCTCGGCGTCGAACCTTTCAAGGAGCGGGTCTATGCCACTCGTTAAGAACGGACATATCGCAACCGACATCTTTTTCCATGTTGCC
>JAEZEU010000549.1 GCA_023432885.1 Pseudomonadota bacterium
TTGTAGCCGCCGCCGGCATGGCGGATCGCCTCGATCAGGTAGCGCGTGCCGTCAAGATTGATGCGGTAGCCCTTGTCGAACTCGGCCTCCGCCTCGCCCGACACGATGGCGGCGAGATGGAAGATGACCTCCGGCCGGTCGGCGAGAAGGCCGCCGGCCGCGCCCGCATCGGCAAAATCGGAGGCGACCACCTTGACCGGCATCGGCGCTTTCGCCGGCTTCTCGGGCGCCACGACGTCCTGCAACGTCAGACCTGAGATTTCGCGGTTGCCGAGGCGGCCGTCTTTCAAAAGGCGGTCGGTCAGCTTGCGGCCGACCATGCCGGCCGCCCCGAGGATCAGAACGTGCAAGAGCCATCTCCTTTTGTTCGTTGACGGGTTATGAGAATGCCCCAGGTCCGCCCCAGCCCAGCATGACGGGCCACAATTCCTCAAGCACCTGTTCTAGAGTCTCCAACGAACTGAGGCGTTCCTCTCGTGCGCCCCATTTTGTCGGACTCGATGCGTCAAGGGCTGATGCAATAACAGTTACGTTTCCGTCCGAGTCAGGCAACTGAAACCACATTTGGGCGCGGCGATTGCCTGCTTGGTCATAGAGCCAAACAGATCGGACGTACCAATCGCGATCGATCTTTGCAACCCGTACTCCGTTCCGTTCGGCCCACGGCATCAGGACCGGGTCAACGATGCAGTAAGGATCGCGATCCGGAGAAGAGAATACATCCACCAATGGCGCAATCGCCTCTCAAAGAGTGTAAGACGCGGTTCTATTCTTTGACCGCGCCTGTCATCGCCGACACATAATGCTCGACGAAGAAGGCGTAAAGTATCACCAGCGGCAGCGAGCCGGCCAGTGCGCCCGCCATCAGCGAACCCCAGCGGTAGACGTCGCCGTCGACGAACTCGTTGACGATCGCGACCGGCACGGTCTTGTTCTGAGTCGATTGCAGGAAGGTGAGCGCGTAGATGAACTCGTTCCAGCACAGCGTGAAGCAGAAGATGAAGGCCGAGATCAGGCCGGGCACCGACAGCGGCAGCACGATCCGGATCAGGATCTGCCAGCGGCTGGCGCCGTCGATCAGCGCGCATTCCTCCAGCTCGAACGGAATGGTCTTGAAGTAGCCCATCAGCAGCCAGGTCGAGAACGGGATCAGGATGGTCGGATAGGTCAGGATCAGCGCGAGCGGCGAGTCGAACAGGCCGTACTGGAATACGACGGTGGCGAGCGGAATGAACAGGATCGACGGCGGCACGAGATAGGCGAGGAAGATCAGGCCGCCGACGAGATTGGCGCCCCGGTAGCGCAGCCGCACGATCGCGTAGGCCGCGAGCACGGAGGCGACGATCGACAGGACAGTGGCGCAGACCGCGACATACATCGTGTTCCACAGCCACATCGGATAGTGGCTTTCGAAGAGCAGCTTGTAGAAATGCTTGAAGGTGGGATTCCAGGTCCAGAACGGGCTGTAGGTGTCCATGTCCAGGAGCTGCGCGTCCGGCTTGATGGCCGTGAGCGCCATCCAGTAGAACGGGAACAGCAGCACGAACACGATGATCGACAGCGGCAGATACAGCGTCACCAGCCGGCGGGGCACCGACTGCAGATAGCTCATGCCCTCGGAATGGTCAGCCCTGGCGAGGGTCGGCGCTGAAGACGTCAGCACACCCTTGAGGTCGACATGCGTGGTGGGGAGATCAGTCATTGTTCTCTCCCTGCTGCCATTTCCGCCGCTGCAAGCCGAACCAGGACACCATGATGGCCGCGAGCAGGAACGGGATCATGGCGCTGGAGATCGCCGCACCCTCGCCCAGCTGGCCCGCGATGATCGCGCGCTGGTAGGACAAGGTCGCCATCAGATGCGTGGCGTTGACCGGGCCGCCGCGAGTCATCGCCCAGATCAGCTGGAAATCGGTGAAGGTGAACAGCACCGAGAAGGTCATAACGACCGCGATGATCGGGGTGAGCAAGGGATAGGTGATGTGGCGGAACATCTGCCAGCGCGTCGCGCCATCGAGCGTCGCCGCCTCATAGAGCGAGGGCGAGACCGTCTGCAGGCCGGCGAGCAGCGTGATCGCGACGAAGGGCACACCGCGCCAGATATTGGCGAAGATGACGCAGATGCGCGCCCATGTGGTGTCACCGAGAAAGTTGATGTTCTGGTTGATAATGCCGAGCTGCTTCAGCGACCAGGAAATGATCGAGAACTGGGAATCGAAGATCCACCAGAAAGCCAGCGCGGAGAGCACGGTCGGCACGATGAAGGGGATCAGCACGGCGGCGCGGAGCAGCGCCTTGAACGGCATGTTCTCGTTGAGCAGCAGCGCCAGATAAAGGCCGATGCCGAATTTGAAGGCGCTGGCGACGAAAGTGTACAGCAGCGTGTTGAAAACCGAGAGCCAGAAGATGGCGTCGTCCCACAGCCACTGGTAATTCTCGACGCCGATGAACTGTCCGACGCGGCCGATCTTCGCGTCGGTGAAGGACAGCCAGATCCCGAGCCCCAGCGGATAGGCCAGGAACAGGACCAGGAACGCCATCGCCGGCAGCATGAACCAGGCGCCGAGCCAGTTCCTGTTGTGCTTGAGCTGGTCCCACGACGTGGCCTCGCGGATCTGCGACTTGGCTTTCGCCGGCGTGAGTGCGATGTCAGCCATGAGCCAGTTTCCTTTGGCCAATCCTGGCGGTCTCCGGACGCGACGTCCCGCCAGCTTACGTCAGGCGGGCGGCGGACCAGCCGCCGCCCGCTTTCACATCTCAGCGATAGATGCGCTTCAACTGCCGCTCGGCTTCCGCCATCGCGCCCTTGGCGTCCTTGGAGCCGGTGCAGTAGTTGGCGAACATGTCGACCACGATGAAGTCTGCGATCGCGGACGCCGCCTTCTCGCCAACCTTGCCGATGCCGGACGCCGGCAGCGCGCGCTTCGATGCCTGCGCGAACACTGCGTTCTTCGGATCGGCCGTCCAGACCGGCGAGGCGTCATAGGCGTTCAGCGTATGGGTCAGATAACCTCGGGCGCCCATCAGCCATTTGTCGAAGTTCTCCTTTTCCAGCATGAAGGTAACGAAGGCCTTCGCTGCGTTCGGATATTTCGTGAAGTTGAAGGCCAGGATCGGCACAGCGAGTTGCAGCTCGGTCGGCTTGCCGATCGGGCCCACCGGCCACAGCGCGTGGTAGGTGTCTTCGGCGAGATCCTTCATCTTCGGATCGTCTTTCGCCGCGACATAGATCGAGATGCCGTTGGCGGTGCAGAACAGTTCGCCTGCGAGGAATGCCTTGTTGTTCGAACCGTCGTTCCATGAGGCTGTGCCGGGAATGAAGCTGTCGGCGAGCTGCTTGCTGTATTCGAGCGCCTTGGCGGTCTCAGGCGAGTTGATGATGACCTTGTCGTCCTTGTCGACCGTCCAGGCGTTGTGGCCCCACAGGATCCAGTGCAGCCAGGCATTGGCGTCGCCGGTGGCGTGGCCGAGCGCAAAGCCCGCCGGCGTATTGTTCGCCTTCAGCGCCTTGCACATTTCGAGGAAGCCGGGGAAATCTTTCGGGAAGTCCTTGAAACCGGCCTTGTCGGTCGCCGACTTGCGGTAGGTCATGTAGCCGCCGATGGTGGCGACGGGAATGCCGAGCCAGTCATTGCCCTGGACGCAGGTCTTTTGCGCCGCGTCGGTCCAGCCGCCGTACTTCTTGCCGAGATAATCGGCAACGTCGTTCATCTTCAGGACCTTGGTCGGGAACAGCTGCGGCAGCGTATGCAGGCCCCAGGCGAGGTCGAGGCCCGAGCCGGTGTTCGCGGCCACCGAAGCCTTCGGCTGCACGTCCTCGAAGGACTCGCTGAACACGTTCATCTGGGTGCCGGTTGCGGACTGGAATGCGGCAACCATGGCGTTGAAGGCTTCGTCTTCCGCCGGCACGAACCGCTTCCATCGCATCACCGTGAGCTTGGCGCCCGGCTCCGCCTTCCAGGGCGCGGACTGCGCCCAGGCCTTGGCGAAGTCGAGGAGCGCAGGTCCGGTCAGCGCACCGGCCGCCGCCAGTGCCGTGCCGCCCTGCAGAAGCGCGCGACGTGTAAACTCGTGCATGAGTCCTTCCTCCCGATGTTTTTTGAATTTTCAGCCGTTCATTGCTCTCCTGTTTTCTTAGTTCCCGATTATGTTTCGGGTTCAGCCATTCAGCCGCTTGCCTGTGGTCTCGTCGAATAAATGCACGAGCGTCGGATCCGGCTTGAGCCGCACCTTGTCGCCCGGGCTAAATCTATGGCGCTCGCGGAACACGGCGACGACCTGCTCGCCGCCCAGCTTGGCGAACACCTGGGTTTCGGAGCCGGTCGGCTCGACCACGACGATCTCTGCCTCCGCGCCGTCGTCGGCGATGGTGAAGTGCTCCGGGCGCACGCCATAAACCACCGGCTTGCCGTCGGAATTGGCCGGCGCCGATTTGAGCGGAAGCTTGACGCCGTTCGGACCTTCGAACAAGGCTGCGCCGTTCACCTTCAGCTTGCCCTTCAGGAAGTTCATCGCGGGCGAGCCGATGAAGCCGGCGACGAACTGGTTGTCCGGCTTGTCATAAAGCTCGAGCGGCGTGCCCATCTGCTCGACGATGCCGTCATGCATCACCACGATCTTGTCGGCCATGGTCATGGCCTCGATCTGGTCATGGGTGACATAGACGGTGGTGGTCTTCAGACGCTGGTGCAGTTCCTTGATCTCGGTACGCATGGCGACGCGCAGCTTGGCGTCGAGGTTCGACAGCGGCTCGTCGAACAGGAACACTTGGGGGTCGCGCACGATGGCGCGGCCCATGGCGACGCGCTGGCGCTGGCCGCCGGACAATTGGCGGGGATAGCGCTCCAGGAGCGGAGTGAGCGCGAGGATCTCGGCGGCACGCTTGACGCGGCTGCTGATCTCGTCCTGCCCGGCACCACGCAGCTTGAGCGAAAAGCCCATATTGTCGGCGACGGTCATGTGCGGGTACAGCGCGTAATTCTGGAACACCATCGCAATGTCCCGCTCCTTCGGCTGGACATTGTTGACGACGCGCTCGCCGATCGAAATGGTGCCGGAAGTGATGTTCTCAAGTCCGGCGAGCATGCGCAGCAGGGTCGACTTGCCGCAGCCGGAGGGGCCGACCAGAACGACGAACTCGCCGTCGTCGATCGGGATCGTCACGCCGTGCAGCACCTCGAAAGTGCCGAATGATTTGCGCACGTCGCGAATTTGGACCGACGACATCCACTCCCTCCCTGATTTGGCCGGCGATATCCGGATCTTGCCGGGCCCGCTTCGTTTCTTGTTATAGCGCTGTGGCGCTGCGGCTGGCCGCAAAGCCCTGCTGGCTCGCGGATATTGTCCGCAGTTTGCGCGGTTTTGGCAATCGGTTGATTAGCCGCGGCATGGTAGCGCTGTCAATAATCCTTTGTCCGTAAGGTCGCCTATGGTATCAGCGCGACATGGCACGGAAACGCACCAAGCCCGGCAAGGTTCGCCTCACCGAAGTGGCGAAACTCGCCGGCGTGAGCCCGATAACCGCCTCGCGCTTCTTCCGTACGCCCGAGGCGCTCTCCATCAACAAGCGCGTCCGCGTCGAAAGCGCCGCAAAGGAACTGGGTTATGTGCCCAATCTGGCGGCGCGTGCACTGGCCTCGCAGCGAACCGAGGTCATCGGCGTCCTGATCCCCTCGCTCACCAACAACGTGTTCTCCGACGTGCTGCGCGGCATCTATGACGCGGTGGACGGCAGCCGCTACAGCATTCAGCTTGCGAATACGCGCTACTCGATCCTGCAGGAAGAAAAGCTGCTTCGCGTGTTCCTGGCGCAGAAGCCGGCGGGGCTGATCGTCACCGGCATCGACCAGACGCCGGAATCGCGTTCGCTGATGGAAGTAACCGACTGCCCAATCGTGCAGCTGATGGAGATCGGCGACAATCCAGTCGACATGATGATCGGGTTTTCCCACGCGGATGCCTGTCATGCCGCGATTTCGCACCTGCTCGACCAGGGCTGCCGCCGGATCGGCTTCCTTGGCGCGCGCATGGACCCGCGGGTACAGCGCCGCTTCCTCGGATACCAGCAGGCCATGAAGGAGACCGGCCTCACCGATCCGCGCCTGGTCGTGACGACACCGCTGCCGACCTCGGTCACGCTCGGCGGCACGCTGTTTGCCGACCTCCTGGCGAAGGCGCCGGATACCGACGCGGTGTTTTGCGCCAATGACGACCTGGCGCTCGGGGTGCTCTTCGAATGCCAGCGCCGCCAAATCTCGGTCCCCGAGCAGATGCTGATCTCGGGCTTCAATGATCTCGAATTCATGGCCTCCGCGGTGCCGAGCCTGACCAGTGTGCGCACCAATCGGTACGAGATGGGCAGAACCGCTGCCGCGATGGTGATCGAGGCCATCGAGGGACGGCGCCCGGAACAGAGGGTCGTCGATCTCGGATTCACTGTGATGGTGCGGCAAAGCTCGGTCCGGCCGGGCCACGCCGGCCGCGCATCGCTCGATCGGCAAAGCGCCGCCGAATAAGACAGTTGGTAGCGCAATCATATGGCTTGGACTAAGGTCGAATCCCAAGATTGCGTGAACGGCGGCTGGCCGCCCGATTTGTCAGGCGCGCGATTGGGCGCTTTCGTGAGGTCGCGGCTCCAGACGGCGCGTCAGGATATTTTGCATCGGGAGGGAAACAAATGAACAAGAACCAAGGCAACGGTCACGACAAATCGGCCGGCGGCAAGGGCCGAAAACTCCGCTCCACCGAGTGGTTCAACAACCCGCACAATCCCGGCATGACCGCGCTCTACCTGGAGCGCTACCTAAATTACGGCCTGACCCGCGAGGAACTGCAGTCCGGCAAGCCCATCATCGGCATCGCGCAGACCGGCAACGACCTGTCTCCCTGCAACCGGCACCATCTGGAACTTGCCAAACGCGTGCGCGAGGGCATCCGCGCCGCCGGCGGCATCGCCATGGAATTCCCCACCCATCCGATTCAGGAGACGGGAAAACGCCCGACGGCCGCACTCGATCGCAACCTGGCCTATCTCGGCCTGGTCGAAGTCCTGTTCGGCTATCCCCTCGACGGCGTCGTATTGACCACCGGTTGCGACAAGACCACGCCGGCCTGCCTGATGGCGGCGGCGACCGTGAACCTGCCCGCGATCGTGCTCTCGGGCGGGCCGATGCTGAACGGCTGGTACAACGGCCAGCGCGCCGGTTCCGGCACCGTGGTGTGGAAGGCGCGCGAGCAGCTTGCTGCCGGCGAGATCAACTACGAGGAATTCATCAGCATCGTGGCGTCCTCGGCCCCGTCGGTCGGCCATTGCAACACGATGGGCACGGCCTCGACCATGAATTCGCTGGCCGAGGCCCTCGGCATGTCCCTGCCCGGCTGCGCCGCGATCCCCGCCCCCTACCGCGAGCGCGGACAAATTGCCTATGAGACTGGAACACGCATCGTCGAGATGGTCTGGGAGGACCTGAAGCCATCGGACATCCTGACTCGCAAGGCGTTCGAGAACTGCATCGTCGTCAATTCCGCGATCGGCGGCTCGACCAACGCGCCGATCCATATCAACGCGCTGGCCCGCCATATCGGCGTGGAGCTCTCGATCGATGACTGGCATAAGCACGGCCTCGACGTTCCGCTGCTGGTCAACATGCAGCCGGCCGGCTTCTATCTGGGTGAGGAATATCACCGCGCCGGCGGGGTGCCGGCCGTGGTGCGCGAATTGATGAAGCACAAGCGCATCCATGAAGACGCGCGTACCGTGAACGGCCGCAGCATGGGCGAGAACTGCCGCGAGGCGCCGACGCCGGATGGCGACGTGATCTGGAGATATGAAAAGCCGTTGGTGAAGGACGCCGGCTTCGTCGTGCTGCGCGGCAATCTCTTCGATTCCGCGATCATGAAGACCAGCGTGATCTCGAAGGAATTCCGTGACCGTTATCTCAGCAACCCCAAGGAGCCGAATGCGTGGGAAGGCCGCGCCATCGTGTTCGAGGGGCCTGAGGACTATCACGACCGCATCGACGATCCCTCGCTCAAGATCGACGAGCACTGCATGCTGTTCATCCGCGGCGCCGGCCCGATCGGCTATCCCGGCGGCGCCGAGGTCGTGAACATGCAGCCGCCGGCGGCGCTGATCAAACGTGGCATCCTGTCGCTGCCCTGCATTGGGGACGGGCGGCAGTCCGGCACCTCGGGCTCGCCCTCGATCCTCAACGCCTCGCCGGAGGCCGCCGCCAATGGAGGCCTCGCGATCCTGCGCACCGGTGACAAGGTCCGCATCGACCTCAACAAGGGCAGCGCCAATATCCTCATCTCTGATGACGAGGTGAAGAAGCGCCATGCCGAGCTGAAGGCGCAAGGGGGCTTCCGCTTCCCGCCGAACCAGACGCCGTGGCAGGAGATCTACCGCAGCACCGTCGGCCAGCAGGCCACCGGCGCCTGCATGGAGCTCGCCACGCGCTACCAGGACATCGCCGGCAAGGTCGGCGTGGCAAGAGACAATCACTGACAGCCGTTCTTCCGGGGCGCCGCGAAGCGGCGAGCCCGGAATCCCTACTCACGATGGTCATGGCTTCCGGGCTCGCGCGAGAGGCGCGCCTCGGAACGACGCAAAAACGAGGGAAGAGAGGAAATGTCGGACCGCCTGAAGGGCAAACGTGCCGTTGTCACCGCAGCGGCCGCAGGTATCGGCCGCGCCTGCGCCATCGCATTCGCGCGCGAGGGCGCCACGGTGATCGCCACCGATATCGATGAAAAGGGCCTCGCCACGCTCGGCAAGGAAGGCGTCGCCGAGACGACGCGGCTCGACGTTCGCAGCA
>JAEZEU010000015.1 GCA_023432885.1 Pseudomonadota bacterium
TCCCCAGTTCGTCGGAAGCGGCAGCCGCTCCATGATCGCCTCGGCCGTCGAGATCAGGAACACGGGCCCCTTCTTCTTCGCGAGCCGCCGCAACACCGAGCTCCGCCTGCCTGCGATCTCTCGGGAAGGCTCCAGTCCATCGAATGGCAAGGTGTTCAGCCTCGGAAACACCAGCACGTCGAGCGAACGGTCGAGCGAACGGAGTACGCTACCGACCCGTTCAGCCCTGTTCTCGTCTTTGGCAAGAAATGCGATGCCGTCGCCGCCAAACTTCCTCCAGTGTTCGAGGAGATGGACAGCCAACATGCCGAGCGGCGACGAAGACGAGATTCGCAGCGAGCCCCCGCCCTTCTTGATCGCACCACCAGCGGCACGAGCCTTCTTGATACGCCCCACAGACCGATCCAATGTTTGGTTGCCAGCACCGATAACTGGTCTCAGCGTCCCAGGTCGGTTACATTTCCGATAGCCTCTTCTGACGCAACCGTGCAATGGCAACACAGTTCCTAGTTCGAACCCGGCAGCTCTCTCGGTTTTCGGTTGAGGTCCGACCAAGGGCAGCCATTAGCCAGACATTGCGATCTGCCTTCGCGGTTGCTTGACAAAGCGATGCCTCTCGAAATGATCCTGGAAAGCAGATGATAAAGGGTGGACGCTCAACAACTTCGTGCATGTGGAGCGACCGGACTAAGCAACATGACGAGGATTCCAGGCGCAACTACCGCCCTGAGGACGCGCGCATCGCCTCGATTGCTAGGCGTTCTGCCAATAGGGTGATCTACGACCACATACCGAACAACATGGTCAACCGCTCGCACCCTCCGCAATCGTCCGGTGCAAATCGTCTCTAGACTAGTCGTGTCAGATTTTTGAGACTGAATTGGGGACCCACAAGGAAGGTGCGATGCGTCGGCTTACAGCGCGGATGGTAGCGACGGCAAGCCTGGCAAATACAGCGACGGCGGCAATCTTTACGGGACAGTGCCACCAGAGCGGCAGGCCAAATCACCGGAACGACGCAGCCGATCCAGATGCAGGAATTGATCCGCGGGCGGTTCAAAACGTTGTTGCCCATCTGATTCGAAAGGTCGGCTAGCCTTACCGTGTCAGTCCGCGGCGATGGTGCGGGAAACAAAACGATTTCGGGAAACTCGGCTCTCACCTCGTTCTTTGCGTATCAGCGGTAAAGTCTCTAAGGTTGATTGCTAACGTGGGCTGTCTGCTCGCAGGTGGATTTTCGCTCAATTGACCAAGCAACGCTAATCCGTTCGGCCACGTTGCGAGCGAGAACCCGATTGCCGATGCTGTCTGCGTCGTTATCGCGAACGAAGTGAATGACGTCGGCGTAGATTGTGCGATCGTCGCCTGCGAATGCGTCAATAAGGCTGAACACATTCAACCCTTCGGCCTCCAGCGCGAGAAGGCTCTCGGCGATCCGTTGGTAATCGTCGGAATAGGAAAGGTCACCCACTACGTTCCGCTCTTGCGGGGTCAGCGGCTTGCTCAATGCAGGAACAGGCTGGATGAAAAAAGCGGTGCGTTTTGGAGCCATGATTGACGCCGTAGCGCGCACATATTTTTGGTATTGCCGCAGGTTGAAGCCGAACTTGCGATCTCCGCTCCAGTCGCTCGGTAAGGCAAAGTTTTCATGAAGGACGCTACTCTGGTCATTGGGCGTCGCGGCTTCGGCCAGATGCGACTTGATCGCTGACACGAGCGCGTAGGCCATGAAGGAGTTTCGCAAGATCGCATTGCTAATCACCCCTTCGTGCAGCTTCTTGCCGAGCCAGACCGAAGCGACGCGTTCATAGCTGTTGGACACGAAGGGATTGACCGTAACGAAGTTGCTGGACGGAAACTCGATGCGCGTGTGGCGCATTGCCCAGTGTTCGTTGTAGCCTTCGATCGAGATCAGTGCATCGAAAGCGTCACCATAGAGTAGGGCCATAATCGTCGCTATCGGCTGCTTCCATCCGCCATCTGCGCCGTTGTAGACGGCGAACGCGCTTCCGCTCGGCGGCACATAGCAGCGGTTCAGTTCATCTTCCAGGAAATTTGGTCCCTTTTTGAATGCGCCGGCAAACTGCGATGCAACGGACCCGCCGGTAATTAGAATGGAGTATTTGGACCGATCGCGCTCAAGCGGGTACTCGGGTCCCATCAAGCCCTTCTTATTCACGTTCATCGTCATCCCACAACCTGGGAGGGGTCGATGAATGTGTGCGAGGAAGGGATGCGGGTAGAGCGTATCCACGTAACTGCAACCGCCTCCCGCCGCTTGTTCAATAAAGGCGTTCGGCTGGTGGGCATACATAGCCGCAGCTGAAACCGGGCGTCCCATGAGCCACGAATAGTAGAGGAAACCGCCAGCCTCGGCCGCCGCGATAACCGTACAGGCGATCAACACCCAGCCTACCAGACCAACGAGCTTGTGCATTCGTTCTGCCCCATCCCAGCCACTACCTTTGCGTGTTATGCGCCAAGTTAATCAGGATCAAGCGTGAGAAGTGCCGCACCGCCGGGCCTAAGCTGCCGGACACAAGGTCCCCTCCCTGCAACTGGCCGAAGCGCCGGACGAACCCCTGCGACTGCCTAAAGGCTTCGGGCCAGATGACGGTCAATGATTGCGCCCGCGCGACAGATGGGGACCGAACTGGGGACCGGTCACCGAAAGTTCTGTTAATTCATAATTTGAGCAATTGTGCAGGCATGGCGGAGAGGGAGGGATTCGAACCCCCGATAGGCTTGCACCTATGCCGCATTTCGAGTGCGGTGCATTCAACCACTCTGCCACCTCTCCAGGCGCCAAACCGGGGCGATTCACCCCGTCGTGGTCGGGGCGTGTTCTAGGCGAGGACGGCGAGCCAGACAAGGCGCGGGCGGAATAAAATGCACGGCGGAGCGCCGGAAAACGGGAGCAAAAACGATGGAGCATCTTCGCATAAGGGCCAATAACGCGGCGTTCCATGTGGTGCGGACGGGGCAAGGCCGCCCGCTGCTCCTGCTGCATGGCTGGCCGGAATTCTGGCTCAGTTGGGAGCCGGTGATGACCCGGCTCGCCTCCCGCTTCACGCTTTTTGCTCCCGACCTGCGCGGCTTCGGCGACAGCGACAAGCCGGATGGACCGTTCGGCCCGGACCAGCAGGCCAGCGACATGGTGGCGCTGATGGATGCGCTTGGGCTCGAGCAAGCGGGGATCGTCGGCCACGACGTCGGCGGCGCGCTGATGCAGCCGCTCGCGCGCCATGCGTCGGAGCGAGTCGCCGGACTGTTCTTCTTCGACTTCGTCTATCCCGGCATCGGACCGCGAATGGCCGAGCCGGAACGGCTTAACAACATCTGGTACCAGTCCTTCCACCAGATGGAGATGGCCCCTAGCCTCGTGGGCGCTTCGCGCGAGAGTTGCCGAACCTATATCTCGCATTTCCTCAGAGCCTGGGCGTATCGCAAGGACGCGTTCGATGACGTGATCGACGCGTTCACCGACAACTTCCTCAAGGCTGGCAATCTCGCCGGCGGCTTCGCGCATTACCGCGCTGCGCATGCGGGAAGGGTGAAGATGATGAAGGGCGAAGCGCCAAGACTTCCGCCGATCGACGTACCGACCTGCGTGCGCTGGGCCGAACACGATCCGCTGTTTCCCTATCAATGGACCGACCGGCTAGGGGAGACTTTCTCCGATCTCGACCTCGCGATGTTTTCCGGCGTCGGCCACTTCCCGCACCGGGAAGAACCGGACCGCGCGGCGAGCGAGATCGCCGGCTTCTTTGCGCGCATCGGCTGGAGCTGAAATGTGGGGCCGCCGGACGCGACAAAAAAACCGGCGGCCCCGTGCCGCTTCATTGAAATCCTGGCCGGGAAGTGCGGCTTCGCCGGCCAGCGAGAGCGACGAAGGGACCGTAGCGAGCAGCTGACATGCCGCGCAACGCGATCCCGTTCTTAACCTAACCGGTCAAGGTTACCCCGCGCGCGGGCCCTTCAGGCCTTAACCTCTTTGGCGTTTTTCGCTTTCTTCTCGTCCATTTCCTTCTTGTCGCCCTTCCTCGCATTCTTGCCGTTGCGGCGGTTGGTGAAGCGCGCATTGCCGAGGCCCGTTCCAATGGTGAGCACGCCCCAGCGCTCGACATCCTGCATGAAAGGAACTTCCGCAAGCCCCTGCGCGACACCGTCATTGTGCATCACGACAGCGGTATCATGATCCCCGATCGAGGGAATCCCCTCGATCAAACTCGCTGGCAAGTTGAATTTGCTGCTCTCCCAGTTGCCTGGAAGATTCTGCGCGCCCTTCTCGATCGATCCGTCCTCGTTGATGACTCCAGGACAGGAGACACCAATGAAGGGGGCGAGTTTCAGTCCTTCGCCGTCCGCTTGCGCGATCAATCCCTTCAGCATCTTGACCAGCCGTTTTACCGCACCTTCGCGCGTCGGCTCTTCATCAGCATGACGCCACAGTTCCGACTTCCACACCTTCGCCTTCGAAAGGTCTTTCGCCTTCTTCCAATTGGTTTCGACCACGCCGCAGCGGATATTGGTGCCGCCGATATCGACGGCCAGGATGCTGTCATGCGCCTCGAAGATCCATGAAGGTGCCAGATGCAGCGTGCCGATCAGGCCGGCATCGTCGGGGTGGAAGCGGATCGGCACCAGATCGACCTTAAAGTCTTCCGATCTCAGGATGATTTCGGTGCGCGCGATCGCCAGTTCACCCATCCGGCTTTCACGAAAGCCGCCGCCAACCACGATGCGCTCGGTCTTCGCCCAAGCCTTGGTCTTGAGGAAACGCCGGGTGACATAGGCAAGCTCCAGTGCGAAATCCTCGATCGCGCTATGCACGACGGCGGCAGCCTCGACGTCGTCGCCCACCAAGATGTCGTCCAGCATCTTTTTGCTGATCGTGTCGGAGGACTCCTCACCGAAGGGGTCCTCGCCGGTCTTGCGCAGCGGTTTGCGCCAGCCCTCGAGGATCTTGCGGAACGCGCCCTTGCTGGCACGGTCGCCCAAAAAGCCGTCCTCGTCCTTCAACTCGATATTGAAGCTGTCGACATCGACTGATGGCAATCGGCTGGCGCCGTGGCCGGCGATGCCGGTAGTGGTAATGAGATCCTCAGTCATATCTGCCCTGGCCCTGCCGGAGATTTTGGAGACAACGGACGGGGAACCTGTTGGTTTCACGGCGTGAGCAGCGAAATGCGGAGTGACGAACAGGCCGCTTGATCCCGTTTGCGGCTCGATTCGTGCGCTCTTTTCGGCCAAACTCCTCATTTTTGGCGGCTTTTCCGGCGCGTTCGCCTTGACTCGGGTGCCTGACCCGCTATAAGGCCGCCATCCGGCGCGGGGATTTCCTGCGCCGCTTGTTTTTGCGCGCGGTTTGGCCCGAGGCCTTCCCCTCGCGCAGAACACGAATCCGTAACCGACTGAACAAGAAGCCGGCCCGGGCGAATGCTTGAGGACGGGATCGAACACGAAGGAATCAAACGATGTTCGCAGTCATCAAAACCGGCGGCCGGCAGTACCGTGTCGTTCCGAATGATGTACTCGAGATAGGCAAGATCGCCGGCGATGTCGGCACGATCGTACAGCTTGGCGAAGTCCTGGTGGTCGGCGGCGATGCGCCGGTGCTGGGCACGCCCACCGTAGCGGGCGCCTCGGTGGCCGCCGAAGTGCTGGACCACAAGCGTGGACCGAAGGTCATCGCCTTCAAGAAGCGCCGCCGCAAGAATTCGCGCCGCAAGCGCGGCTATCGCGACGAGATTACCGTGCTGCGCGTAACCGAGATCCTGACCGACAACGCCAAGCCGACCATCGGCCCGCGTCCAAAGAAGGAAAAGGCCGCCAAGACCGCTGCCGAAGGCGATGCAGCGCCGAAGGCCGAGAGTGCTCCTGCCTAGAAGCCAGCAGTCCTGGGCAGCGGACAAGCCCGCCGCCAGGAAGGCTCCGGCCAACAGGCGGCGGCTGGCAAGAGCGAGAGCAAGTGATCGCTTCAATTTGAGGCGTGAGAAAAAGTGAAATGATTCCGTCAAGGAATTGATCTAAGAGATAGCTGAGTTGGAGACGGGCCATGGCTCACAAAAAAGCAGGCGGTTCATCGCGAAACGGACGCGATTCCAAGGGCAAGCGCCTCGGGATCAAGGCGTTCGGCGGGGAGCATGTGATTCCCGGTAACATTATCGCGCGCCAGCGCGGCACGACCTGGCATCCCGGCCTTAATGTCGGCATGGGCACCGATCATACTCTCTTTGCCAAGGTTGAAGGCCGTGTCGAGTTCCGCGCCAAAGCCAACGGCCGCACTTTCGTGTCGGTACTTCCGATGACCGAGGCGGCTGAATAGACGGTGGATCGAATTGAGTCCGCCGGGTCCTGACGAACCGGCGGAGTCCAATCAAGGCTCCAGAAGGGGAGGCGGGAAACCGGCCTCCCCTTCTTTATTTTCGATGTCGCATTTTTTTCGAATTGCGTGACAGGAGCCGAGTGATGCTGCAGGAATTTCTGACTCCCATCTTGCGCGAGGTGAGTCCTTGCGTCCTCGAGACTGAACGGCTGAGCCTTCGCCGGCCGACGCTCGCGGACGTAAAAGCGATTGCGCACCTCGCCAACGACCGCCGCATCGCCGAGAATACGCGCCGCCTGCCGCATCCCTATTCGCAGGAACATGCCATCGCGTTCGTGCGGTACGCCGCAAGCGATCCGCACGAGATCGCTTTCCTCATGGAACAGAATTTCGAGCCGATCGGCATGATCGGCCTCAATATGGCCGAACACGACGCGCCCGAGCTCGGCTACTGGCTCGGCGTCGATTATTGGGGCCGGGGTTTTGGCACCGAGGCCGCGCGCGCGGTGATCGACTATTTCTTCGAGGAGTTCGACGGCGAGCATCTGTTCGCCGGCGCCCGCGTGACCAACCCTGCCTCGCGCAACATCCTCGAGAAGTGCGGCTTCCAGTGGAGCGGCGTCGAGCTGCACCGCTTCGAGGCGCTCGGCTGCTCCACCCCGGTCGACAAGTTCCGGCTGTCGCGCGGCGTGTGGTCGTCGCTGAAGCGCTGGGGAAGCTCGGTGCGGCGGTAGAGATAAGGTCACGCCCTCTCCGCACTCATAGCCGTCTTCGTTTGCTCCCTCTCGATGAGAGTGCGCAGGATAAGCCGGGCGCCGACTGCGCCCGCAGTCCCGCGTGCGTTTCCTTCGTGCTCTTCTGTCCGCAAAATTTGCCAGAATGTGCGAACGGGCGGTTCTGACCAAGCGCCCGTCGCTGGATCCGAGCCCGCTCGTGCTCAAAGGCCCTGAGAACCTGTCGGGGAGCGAGGGACAGATCGAGAGACTTCCTCAACCCGAACAGATGCACGGGGTCGCCGTCCGAACCGAGCAAGAAAGGAAGTGGATGATGGCGCAAGATGAGGTCATTTTCGTCGGGTGTAGAGGCCGTCGTGCTAGCGCAAGACGAAACCCGGCGTGACGACCTCATAGAGCGCATCCATGTCGTTCTTGAACGGGGCAAGGGAAGAGCATGTCGCGGTCGGCGGAGCTGGGGGAAATGAACATCACGCCGGCGGATTGACCGCGGACTCCTCCCGGCCGAGCGCCTGCTCGCGCAGGAAGATGTAGATGCCGGCGGCGATGATGATAGCGGCGCCGATGATGGTGCCGACCTGCGGGACGTCGCCGAACACGACATAGCCGAACATCACGGCCCAGACGATCATCGAATACTGATAGGGCACGACGACGGAGGCAGGCGCAAGCTTCAGCGAGCGGTTGACGCACATCAGCGCGCTCACCGAAATTGCGCCCGCCAGCGCGAACAGGCCGAGGCTGCCGAAGCTCGGCGCAATCCAGCCGAACGGCGCCATCAGCGCACCGAGGGTGAAGGTGCCGATGAATTGCGTCGACGCCAGTACAATGTCAGGGGTTGCCCGCAGCGAGCGCGTGATCAGCATCAGGAGCGCGAACGAGGCGGAGCCGGCAAGCGCGATCAGCGCCGGCCAGCTCACGCTCTCGGCCGATGGCCGCAGCGCAATCAGCACGCCGCAGAAGCCGACCAGCACCGCGCTCCAGCGCCGCCAGCCGATCTTCTCGCGGAGCACAATGCCTGACAGCGCTGTGACGAAGATTGGGCAGGCCAGATAGTAGGTGATGACGTCGGCCAGCGGCAGGTAGACGGTGGCGAGGAAGAAGGCCGCGACCTCGATGGTGGACAGTGTCACCCGGAGCAATTGCAGCCAGGGGCGCTCCAGGTTGAAGAACGCCGCGCGCTGCTGCCATATCATCGGAAACAGCAGCAAGAGTGCTGCACAGGCGCGCAGCCAGAGCAACTGCCCGACGGAATAGGTGCCGACCAGGAATTTGCCCAGCGCGTCCCCGAACGAAAACATGAAAACGCCAAACAGCATCAGGCCGATGCCGGCCAAGCGCGCAGAGCGCTCATCGAGGGGGGATGCTTTTGCGAGGATAGGCATGCCTGGATTATTGCCGCCGGGTGCTTTCCGGTCTTCCGTTTTTGAGGTCCCGCTGTTTTAAAGACGTGAGCTGTGGGGGCAAGCCCTGCAGGCCAGAATTGAACCGATTGTCGCAGGAAACGCCATGACCGAGTTCGACCCCGCCAACCACCGCATGGTGCCCGGGCAGCGCTGGTTCGAGGATTTTGTGCTCGGCGAGCGCTTCGTGCTGCCGGGCCGCACCCAGACCACCGCGATCTTCGCAGCGTTCCAGACCGCCAGCGGCGACACCCATCCGATCCATTACGACGTCGAATATTGCCGCGCTCGCGGCATGCCGCATTTGCTGGCGCACGGCTTCCAGACACTGGTGCACACCGCGCCGGGCGCCGGGCTGTTTCCTTATCTCACCGAGGAATCGCTGGTCGGCTTCCTCGAACAGTCGAGCAAGTTCCTGAAGCCCGTCTATGCCGATGACACCATCTATCCCGCGCTCGAGGTAACCGAGCTGACCCCCGGCCGCAGCACCGGCGTGGTGACGCTGCGCTCGACGGTGCACACTCAGCGCCGGGAGCTGGTGCTGGAGGGCACGCAGAAGTTCTTGATACGGAAGCGGCCGAGCCACGAGAAGCCATCGCTGCTGAGGGCAAGTGAAAGCTCCCCAACTCGCTAGCCTTAGCCGGATCGCGAGCGGTTCCTTGCATTTTGTCCGACTGTCAGGTTCAGCAGACGCGCCGTCGAGACCAGGTCCGAGGTGTCGAATCCTTCCGTAATCTCGCCATGAAGCCTGCTTAGCTGCCCCAGGGCCGCTTCCCGCTCACTGCCTCGTGCGGCCGACGCTAGGCTCAGAGTGGCCCGCAATTGCAGCGCCAGGGCGCCCATCTCGCGAGCAAGGTCGGCAGCTCTTTGGATATGATCAAGGGCTTCCCGATTGTCGCCGTTCGTTGCGAGAATAAATTCGCCTCGCAGTCTGTGCAACTCCGGCTCGCAGAACGACGTCTTGTTCACCGACGTGATCGTGACGGCTTCATCGAGCCAACCCAGGGCACGCTGCGGATCGCCTGCAGCCGCAACGGTTTCTGCAAGCAACGTCAGGCCATAGGGCCGCATCAACTCCGCCCCTGTCGCAAGATAGTCAGCAAGGCCCTGTTCGATTTCCGCAGCGCCCTCCTGCAAACGTCCGAGCCGCCCAATGGCCCATCCCCTCAGCATCCGGCCCCACGCGCTCCAGTAGGGAAAGCGATATTTATTCCCAACGTCGATGGCTCGTTCGGCCGCCTCAAGCGCCTCGTTGGGCTCACCACGAGCTTGCCGGATCGAAGCTTCGAAACTCAGTGCAAACCCGAGGCTGTGCGGGTGATCGAGCTTGACCGCCCTTTCAATTGCCTGTCCGCTATCCATCACGGCTTTGTCCGCCAAGCCGGTAAACCACTCGGTCCATGCCAGATTGCATTGGGCCAGCACGGCCGGGTCCGAACCATATTCGAAGCGATGATGGTGGTGCCGATCCGGATCGTACAGTTGCAGCGCCTCCTCGAGAGTCGCTTTTGCAACCGCGAATTGACCAAGATAGAAAAGGGTAAGACCCAGCGGCCGCTTCGCCTGCAACAATAGGTCGCGGTCGTCGGCCAGCGTCGCCCGCTCGACCAGTTGCAAACCAAGGGCACGCGCCTCATCAAGGTGGCCACGGACGATGCAGAACATCATGAGGCCATAAAGGGCTCTGAAGAGCAGCTGATGCTCGCCGAGCCGTTCGCTCAGTTCGCGAGCTCGCGTGAATACCGTCTCGACTTCCGGCGCGGCATTCCCCTTCGTGGCGAGAAGTTGGGACCCGCGATCAACTTCCAGCGAAAGCTCACGGCGCGCGCGCTCCGTCGTGTCGGGCAGGCGAAGCAGCGCGTCCAGCGCGTTTTCAAAGTGACTTGCGGCCTCGATGTTTGCGGAGCGCTCCGCTGCCTTCTTTCCTGCCGCCTCCCAATGCAATATGGCCGGCTCGAACAGGTGGGCGGCCGCGTAGTGCTGTGCGAGAATTTCCGGCGTCGCCGCAACGATCGACGGAAACTGGCTCGACAGCACATCGGCTATGCGACGATGCAGCGCTTGCCGCTCGCTCTTGAGCAACGAATCATAGGCGGCATCCTGGATGAGGGCATGCCGAAACGAGTATTTCGCGTTGACCTGAATTCCATGCTGCTGCAGGAAACCATCCCGCAGGAGTTCAGCAAGCTGATCTCGAAGTGACACCTGGCTCTCGCCGGTCACTGCGCTCAAGACTTCTCCATCGAAAACGCGGCCAAGCGTAGCCGCTACTTGTGCCAGCGGTTTGGCGACCCTGAGACGGTCCAGCCGTGCCACCAGCGAGCCTCGAAGCGTGGAAGGAATGCTTTCGACGGAAGATGGAAGTCGAACGCTGTTGTCGTTGGCCGGAGGAAGATTGCCCTCGACGACCGTTTTGGTCAGCTCCTCGATGAAGAGAGGAATGCCGCCGGTCTTCGCAAGAATGTGCTCTTTCACATGGGCCGGCACGTTCGCTGGGCCAGCAACTTGGTTGATCAGTGATCGAGCTTCGCTCGGCGAGAGATGGCGCAAACCGAGCCGGGTGCCGGGCGCCTCGAGCAGCCACTCGGCCCTGAATTCCGGACGGAACGTAAAAATTGCCATGATCCGCCAGTCGGGAATTCGCTGAATCACCCGCGCCAGCAGGCTGCTGGTCGAAGCATCAGCCCAGTGCAGATCCTCAACGATGAACAGAACAGGCAACTGCTCGGACTGCCGGAGCAGCCAGTGCGTAATGACATCGAGCACGAGTTCGCGACGCTGCGAAGGCGCCATCGCACGGATCGATGACGGCACCGGCAGTTCGAGAAGTTCGGCAATCAGCGGAACGGCGTCTGGTGTAACGGTTTCCAGCCCGGCAAAGGACCTGCGAACGCTGGCAAGCTTGTCCTCGATTTCTCCGAGGCCATCCAGGTTCAGCACGCGGCGAATCAGCTCGGTGATCGGGAAGAAAGCGCTAGACTGATTGTACGCTGAGCAATAGCAGGTAATGGAGACAAAATCGGTGCCTGCCAGCGCCTCCTTGAACTCGCGCACCAAACGCGTCTTTCCGGCGCCGGCCTCGGCCGTAATCAGGACGAGTTGCCCGTTCCCGTTGATGGCCTGAATGAAGCGATCCCGCAGCAGGCCAAGCTCTTCGCTGCGCCCGACCATCTGGTGAGCCGCACGGGTCGCTTCGGGGCCGAGGTTCGGGCGTTCAGCGACGACCTCGTACAGATTGATCGTTCCCTGTGTCCCACGGATTTCGCGGCGGCCAAGGCTTTGAAGGTCGAACAAGCCGCCTAGGAGCCGCGCCGTCGCCTCTGAAATCACCAATTTGTCGGGCGGCGCCATTTGCTGCAGCCGTGACGCAATGTTGGGGGTGTCCCCGAGTATCCCCATCGTCTCGAAGGTTCCTGATGACCTCAAGTCCCCTGCAATGACGATGCCGGTATGCAGACCCATGCGCAAATGGATCGGAGGCCTGCCAGGACGGCCGTTCAGCTGCCGCATGTCATTCAGGAGCGACAGGGCTGCGCGCACAGCTCTGGCCGGGTCGTCCTCGTGCGCTACAGGGAAGCCGAAGCAAACGAGGAGCCCGTCCCCTAGATAGCGAACGATCGTCCCCCCATAGTGCTGCACTGCCTTGGCGCAAGCGTCGCGGTAATCGTAAATGACATCCCTAAAATCTTCCTGATCGAGCTGAACCGACATGTCGGTAGACCCGATCATGTCGATGAAGAGCACCGAAACCTGGCGCCGCTCGGGGCGGTGATCATGGCTAAGCGCGCCTGACGCCGCGCGTGCTCCGGCATGATTTCGGTTCTGAATCTCAGAAGGAGCTGAAAGGGGTGCGCCGCACCCGACACAGAACCGGGACCCCGCCGAGCTCTCGCAGCCGCATCCCGCACACAAAAGCTGGAGCCTCGCTCCGCACTGAGGGCAGTAGCGCGCGCTTTCCGAATTCGAATAACCGCAACCAGAGCATTGCATGAGGTGACTCTAGGGTTGCTCGCCCGCACTGGTTATGCCAGTTTAGCATCGTAAACTTGCGCGAGATAGACCTAGCACGGAATCACGTCGGCAGGGATACGGTCAGCCGTCATGGCGCCCATACAAAACCCGTTTTCGCTTCAGAAGCCGCTCAAGCTTTCTATTTGCTATACTGAGACGTGCAATCTCTCCTGCCAACATTGCTATGCTGACTGCTCGTCTGAAAAAGGGACGGCTGAGCTGAATGGGGAGGAGTGGGGGCGCTTTCTCGATGAAGTTGCAGAGTTGGGAGTCGTCTACCTCTATATTGAGGGAGGGGAGCCTTTTCACCGACCGGACTTTCTGTCCTTCCTGACGTCTGCGTCCGGCCGCTTCTTCATCGAAGTTCGGACCAACGGCACCCTCATCACGCGAGATCTGGCCCGCCAGCTCAGTCAGATCGGCGTCGGAATCGTGCTCGTTGACATAATGAGCCCTCGCGCCGAGGTGCATGACGAATTTGCGGGAGTGCCAGGGAGCCATGCGCGCGCTTGCGCCGGGATCAGGCATCTGGTCGAGGCCGGAATCGAAACGCAAGTCCTCACCATACTGAACCGCAGAAACGCCAGCGACCTGCAGGGTTATATCGATCTGGCCCATAGGCTCGGGGTGAAGACGGCGGGCGTCTTGAGACCTTATCCGCTCGGCCGGTTCAAATACCGCTGGCACGAGTTTTCATTGTCGCTCGACGAGATGCATGCGGCGCTCGACTCGTTGCGGCTGCCCGACGGCATGAAATTGATGCAATCCTGGCATCCAAATAACGGCAATTCGTGCTGGCAAATGGCTGCCGTCAGCGCCTTCGGGGACTCGATCGGTTGCGCCTATCTTCGTGAGTACGTCAACTACGGAAACATCAAGGACGTGTCGTTCATGGAGACGTGGGAACATCCTCTCTATCGGGAACTGAGATCGGGCCGCGTTACGGCCACCTGCCAGAGTTGCTCGTCCTCGCAAGGGTCCCATGGCGGATGCCGTTCCACCGCATATGCATTTCACGGCGCCTGGGACGCGCCGGATCCGTTCGATCGCGTGCTCAACAACGGAGTAGACTTGCGTGTCCTACCCGAATGGTTGCTACAGCCGCACCCCAAACCTCCGAGTACGGCCGGTTGAGGAGATGAAGAGTTGCGTGGTGTTTCGGCCTAACCCGCCGAAGCTCTTCATGCTGAACCTCAACGCCTGGCTTATATTTGAACTTTGCGATGGCCGTACTTCGCATGAGGTTGAACAAGGCTACCGAGAAAAGGTAGCGGCCCAGATGTCGGACCGGGAGGCCGATCGCCACCTCGCGACTGGTCTCAAGAGCCTGCAGGAGCAGGGCTTGATACAATTGAAGTTCACGCATGACATAGGAGGAACTGAATGAGCAACGTCGATCAGACACAGCTTGTTGCCGACCTTGTCGCCAGCGAACGGCTGACCACACCGACCGTCCAATCGATTGAGCCGGAGATACGGTCCGGCGGCATCTTTCCTTTTTGCGATCTGCTCAAGCACGGTGTGCACCATGACGCAAATGTCCAGCTGCTCGATACCAGTGTCCTTCTTGGCGCGCTGGTGATCGAATGGGGTTACGACGTGCCATTCGACAAGCACGAGGATTTCAAGAACTGGCTGATCGACAACGAGGCGAGAATCGCAGCGGCAGTGCCGAAGGACGTCACCTACCGCGGCACCTACGCGGTCTCGGCAACCAGCGAAAAGAACAGCGGGCTTTACCGTACGATTTGGGGGTTCAGGACGCTCGCTGCGTTGGACGGTTTTAGTGACTCGTTGCACTCGGGATCGGAGTTCTCCGTACTCCTTGCTGCGCTGAATGCTTACCGCGATCGGGATCGCCACGCAAATTTCAGCCAGCAAATCTACGAACCTGTACGTTGTGCTGCACGAATCGGCTGATCCCTGCAACGGATGGCGGATAATTCGCTTGCCACGGTCCGAAAATATCCGATCTCTCCGCATATCTTGGGTTGCCGGGACGCCGTCCCGGCCCTACCTAGGAGTCCATGAAATTCCTTGACGAAGCAAAGGTCTATGTCCGTTCCGGCGACGGCGGTAACGGCTGCGTGGCGTTTCGCCGCGAGAAGTTCATCGAGTTCGGCGGACCTTCCGGCGGCAATGGCGGGCGCGGCG
>JAEZEU010000030.1 GCA_023432885.1 Pseudomonadota bacterium
CCGTTCGGCCGGACCATCCGCTATTTGCGCGTTTCGGTCACCGACCGCTGCGACCTGCGCTGCTTCTATTGCATGTCAGAGGACATGACCTTCCTGCCGAAGGCGGACCTCCTGACGCTGGAAGAACTCGACCGGCTCTGCTCGGCTTTCATCGCCAAGGGCGTGCGCAAGCTTCGTCTCACCGGCGGAGAGCCGCTGGTCCGCCGCAACGTGATGTCGCTGGTGCGTTCGCTGTCGCGCCATCTTGCCAGCGGCGCGCTGGACGAGTTGACGCTGACCACCAACGGCTCGCAGCTGGCGCGCTTTGCGGGCGAGCTTGCCGATTGCGGCGTCCGCCGCATCAACGTGTCGCTGGACACATTGGATGCCGACAAGTTTCGGGCCATCACCCGCTGGGGCGAGATCGACAAGGTGCTCGCCGGCATCGAGGCCGCCCGTAGCGCCGGCCTTGCGGTGAAGATCAACGCCGTCGCTCTGAAGAACCTCAATGAGGACGAGATCCCCGCCCTGATGCAGTGGGCGCACGCCAAGGGCATGGCGCTGACGCTGATCGAGGTGATGCCGATGGGTGACGTCGGCGCAGGCCGCATCGATCAGTATGTGCCGCTGTCACTGCTGCGGGCACGGCTCGCCCAGCAGTTCACACTCACCGATCTCGACGAGAGTACCGGCGGGCCGGCCCGCTACGTGCGCGTGTCCGAGACCGGCGGCAAGCTCGGCTTCATCACGCCGATGACGCACAACTTCTGCGAATCCTGCAACCGTGTGCGCATCACCTGCACCGGCACGCTGCACACCTGCCTCGGGCATGAAGATGCCTCGGATTTGCGCAAGCCGCTCCGTGCTTCCGGCGATAACGACCTGCTCAGCGCCGCGATCGATCGCGCCATCGGGCTGAAGCCCAAGGGGCACGATTTCATCATCGACCGCCGGCATAACCGGCCGAGCGTCAACCGCCACATGAGCGTGACCGGCGGCTGAGTTGGGCCGCCTCGTCTATTCACGTTCGTCCGCTTAACCCCCGCGTCAATTTGTCCTTTTACCCATTGACGGCAGCAATACGCGCTGAAATGGTGCCCCGTGCTTTAGCCTGCACGGCCGGATGGGCCGCTGCTTTCGTTTCAAGGCAGCCAAGACGGCGAAGCGCCAAGAGGGGGAGGATTCGTTGCAATCACTGCTGCGAGTGAGTGATGGCTCCGTGCGTTCGCCGCGCGGAGGCGTAGCAGTGCTCAACAAGTATGTCGGGGTCCGGCGCGGCCGCCGGGGAGAACATGATGCGTCCATTGCTAGCTCTCAGTAGCGCGATCGACCTGCTGAATCAGAAGCTCGGCGAAATCTGCAACTTCCTGATTCTCGCCGCCTGCGTCGTCAGTGCCGGCAATGCCATGATCCGCTACGCGTTCGGCTACAGCTCCAACGCCTGGCTCGAATTGCAGTGGTATATGTTTGCCGTCGTGATCATGTTCGGCGCTTCCTACACGTTCAAACGCAACGAGCATGTCCGCGTTGAAATTCTTTACCTGATGCTTTCCGAGCGCGGCCAGCTCTGGCTCGACATGATCGGCACGCTGTTCTTCCTGATCCCGGCCTGCCTGCTGCTCGCCTATTTGTCCTGGCCGTTCTTCCACCAGGCTTATGCGGTCGGCGAGATCTCCTCCAATGCGGGCGGCCTGATTCGCTGGCCCATCAAGTTCGTCATTCCCGCCGGCTTCGTCCTCCTCGCGCTGCAAGGTGTTTCCGAGGTCATCAAACGCATGGCGGCCCTTAAGGGCTATGTCGTGATCGACGCCAAGTACGAGAGGCCGACGCAATGATCTCGCTGGAGGTGATGCCGCCACTGATGTTCGGCGGCTTGATCGTCGCCATGCTGATCGGATTCCCGGTGGCCTTCACGCTGGCCGCGCTTGGCTTGTCGTTCGGCTTCCTGTCGATCTATCTCGGCTTCTTCGATCTCAATTTCCTGCAGGCCATCCCGGGACGCATCTTCGGCGGCGTGCTGTCCAACGAATTGTTGCTGGCGATCCCCTTCTTCACCTTCATGGGAGCGGTACTGGAGCGCTGCGGCCTTGCCGAGGACATGCTGGACTCGATGGGTCAGCTGTTCGGGCCGGTCCGCGGCGGACTCGGCTATTCCGTCATCATCGTCGGCTTCATCCTCGGCGCCATCACCGGCACAGTCGCCGCGCAGGTGATCGCCATGGCCCTGATCTCGATGCCTGTGATGCTCCGCTACGGCTACAACGTGCGCTACATCACCGGCGTGCTGGCGGCGTCCGGCACCATCACGCAGCTGGTGCCGCCTTCGCTGGTGCTGATCGTGATGGCCGACCAGCTCGGCAAGTCCGTCGGCGACATGTATCTCGGCGCCTGGGGCCCCTCCCTGCTGCAGATCGCGCTGTTCGCCGGCTATACCTTCGTACTCGGCCTGATCAAGCCGGAGCACGTGCCGCCGGTACCGAAGGAAGCCCGAACATTGCACGGCTGGGCGCTGTGGAAGAAATGCCTGATGGGCATCATTCCCTCCGCGGTCCTGATCTTCGTCGTGCTCGGCACCATGATGATGGGTCTGGCGACGCCGACCGAAGCCGGCGCCATGGGCGCGATCGGCGCCATCGTGCTGGCGGCGGTCCATCACAAGGATCTCTCCCAGCCAGGCCGGAAGATGACGATCTTGGGGATCGTCGCCGCCGGTATCGGCACGATGATCGGAATCTATTTGGGCGAAGGCCTGCTGTTCAAGCTCACCTTCGCGGTGGTCTACATCGCCGTGGTCTGGCTTTGCCTCGAGGCGGTGCGGATTCCCGAGCTGCGCGATCTCATCAAGCAGGGCTACGAGTCGACGATGCGGCTCTCCACCATGGTGGTTTTCATCCTGATCGGATCGACCTGCTTCTCGGTGGTGTTCCTCGGCGTCTCCGGCGGCGTCTGGCTCGAGCACCATTTGACCTCGCTTCCGGGCGGCGTCTGGGGCTTCCTGATCTTCATCAACCTCTTCATCTTCTTCCTGGCGTTCTTCCTCGACTTCTTCGAGATCGCCTTCATCATCCTGCCGATGATCGCGCCGGTCGCGCAGAAGCTTCTCGCCCCCGTGGTCGGGCCCGACGCCGCGCTGATCTGGTTCGGCGTGATGCTCTGCGTCAACATGCAGACCTCGTTCCTGCATCCGCCGTTCGGCTTTGCGCTGTTCTACCTGCGCGGCGTTGCGCCGCGCGAGGTGAAGAGCTCCGACATCTACTGGGGCGCTGTGCCCTGGATCGGATTGCAGATGCTCATGGTGGCCATCGTCATTGCGTTCCCGGTTTCGGTGACCGCGCTGCTCGACAAGCCCGTCGACGTCG
>JAEZEU010000034.1 GCA_023432885.1 Pseudomonadota bacterium
CCCTCGTTGACCCCGGGCGACCAGCGCGAAATGTCGCCCGCAACCCCTTCTCCGCAATTCAGCACGTAGAGTTTCTCGATCCCGCTCTTGCCTGGCTGCGCCATGGCAGCGCCGGAAGCCAGCACGCAGAAGGACAGCATTGCCACACATCGCGAAACGGCTTTCATCGTTGCGCCTCCCTGTTGCAGGGGTCCAGCCTACAGCAGGCCCAGGGCGATGGCGGCCGGTTACGGTGATTTGATCTCCGACGTGGCGATCCAGATCCCGGCAAATACTGCGATCGCGGCAGCAAGTGTGATCAGGTCCTCACCGCATCGTCATGGCGAGCGAAGCGAGGCAAGGGTGTTATCGGCTGACTTGGTCCACGGGGCGAAAGCGCGCACCAATGTTCACGTTTCGTGATTCTTCCCGACCACCTCACCGTCTTCCTTGACGAACGACGTCACCGGCCTGTCGAGCAGATCGAGCACCAGCTCCGACGGCCGGCACAGCCGCACGCCCTTTTCTGTGACGACGATCGGCCGCTGAATCAGGATCGGATGCGCGAGCATGAAATCGATCAGCTCGTCATCGCTCCATTTGGGCTTGGCGAGGTCAAGCTCGGCATAAGGTGTGCCCTTCTCGCGCAACAGCGCGCGCACCGGGATGCCCATCGCCGTGATCAGTTCGCGCAACCGCTCGCGGCTTGGCGGCGTTTTCAGATACTCAATCACCTCAGGCTCTTCGCCGCTATGCCGGATCATGGACAGCGTGTTGCGCGAGGTGCCGCAGGACGGGTTGTGATAGATCGTGACGGTCATTGCTGAGCCTCTATGGCTGGCTTTGTCGCGTTCGCACCGCTTTCGTACCAACTGCGCGTGGCCTTGACGATCCGGACAACCGAGAGCATCACCGGGACCTCGACGAGGACGCCAACCACGGTCGCGAGTGCGGCACCGGAGTCGAGCCCGAACAGGCTGATCGCGGCAGCGACAGCGAGTTCGAAGAAGTTGCTAGCGCCGATCAGCGCGGCGGGGGCGGCCACACACCAGCCGACACCGAATCTCCGGCTCAGCCAGTACGCGAGGCCGGCATTCAGATAAACCTGGATCAGGATCGGCACGGCGAGGATCGCGATAACGATCGGTTGCCTGACAATCTGCTCACCCTGAAAGCCGAACAGCAGGACCAGCGTGGCGAGCAGAGCGATCAACGAGAGCGGCTGCAGCATCCGCATCGTGCGCTCGAACGCCCCACCGCCAGCCGCGAGAAGGAATCTTCTCCAAGCCTGCGCCACGATGACCGGCACCACGATGTATAGAACGACCGAGAGCAGCAGCGTCGCCCAGGGGACCGTGATCGAGGCGACACCAAGCAAAAGTCCGACTAGCGGCGCGAACAGGAAGACCATGATCACGTCGTTCAGGGCGACTTGGCTGAGCGTATAGTGGGGCTCGCCTTCACAAAGGTTCGACCACACGAAGACCATGGCTGTGCACGGCGCCGCCGCAAGCAGGATCAGGCCTGCGACGTAGGACGGGATCTGTGCGGCCGGCAGCAACGGTGCGAACACGTGTCCGACGAAGAACGAACCGAGAAGAGCCATCGAGAACGGCTTGACGGCCCAGTTGATAAACAGGGTGATACCGACGCCGCGCCAATGCTCGCGAACCTGACCCAGCGCGGCGAAGTCGATCTTGAGCAGCATCGGCACGATCATCAGCCAGATCAGGATCGCCACGGGCAGGTTGACTTTTGCCACTTCGGCGGCCGCGATGACTCCGAAGAAGCCCGGCATGATGTGGCCCAACGTGACGCCGGCGACGATGCAGAGAGCGACCCAGAGCGTGAGATAGCGTTCGAAGATGCTCATGCGTCAGGCCACATCATTGCCGTGTGAGGTCGCGCCTTTCGACCGGCCGATTCCGCTGAGCTTTACGCCGAGGGACAGCCTGTCGATGCTGCGAAGAGGAAGGTTGGTAGAGGCGAACAAGACGTTAAACGTGCGATCGGGCATTGGCTTTTCCCTTCCGCTTCGGTGGACAACAAGGCGTGATGCTTTCGATCAGCGTCGCGCAAATCTCCGGACGGCCGTCGCAGCAGTCGTTCACGAGGAACGACATCACAGCCTGAAAGCGGGCGAGATCGGCCCGGTAGAGGATCGTACGGCCGACGCGGCGCGCGACGACAAGTCCGGCCCGCGAGAGCACGGCGAGATGCGCCGACATGGTGTTCTGCGGAACGGCGAGTGCATTGGCGATTTCGCCAGCCGGAAGCCCCTCGGGTTCCAGCTTCACCAGCAATCGGAAGACCTCAAGTCGTGTGGACTGCGCGAGCGCAGCCAGAACAAGAATGGCAGCTTCCGTTTCCATATATCCAGATTTATCGATATATCCAGCATCAGTCAATTTCTCTATTTCGATATTTCTAGAAATACGGTTGACGTGAGGCGCATTTCGGGTCATTGTGCCAATCATGAAACTCGATGACGCCGCAGCCCATCTCGAAGCCCTCGGCAATCCGACGCGCTTGAATATCTATCGCGCACTGATCCGTGCTGGCGGCGCGGGCATGGCGGTGGGACGGCTGCAGGAGAGACTGAAGATCGCGCCCTCCACCCTCTCCCATCACATCAAGACGCTGGTGGTCATTGGTCTCGTCTCGCAGGTGCGCGAGGGCACAACGCTGGTCTGTCACGCCAGCTACGATGTGATGCGCGAGCTCTTGGATTTCCTCGTTGCCGAGTGCTGCAGCGAGTCGGCTGAAAGTGGGGACACCAAGAACGCCGCTTAATTTGTCGCGCCGTCAATTTCGATATCTCTAGTCCTACCGGAGAAGAGAGAATGGGTGTCGCCAAGACTGTCGCAATTGTCGGCGCCGGCCCGGTCGGACTGGCCGCCGCGGCACATGTTCTCGAGCGCGGCATGACGCCGATCGTGCTGGAAGCCGGCGAGAACGTTGCACATGCGGTCCGGCAATGGGGCCATGTGCAGCTGTTCTCGCCCTGGGAATACAACATCGATCGCGCGGCCGAGCGGCTGCTCAAACCGACGGGATGGAATTCGCCGGAGCCTCAGCATTATCCGACCGGGACCGAGCTGGTGGAGCGTTACCTTGAACCGCTTGCCTCGCGAACCGCGCTGTCTCGTCATATCCGCACATCCAGCCGCGTCACCGACGTCAGCCGCGCCGGCTTCGACAAGCTGAAGAGCCAAGGGCGCGAGCTCGCTCCGTTCGAGATCAGGTATCAGAACGGGAAAGGCCCGGAGGTCGTTCATGCCGATGCCGTGATTGACGTTTCCGGGACATGGCATTCGCCCAATCCCGCCGGCGCCAATGGCCTTCCTGCGATCGGAGAAGGACTAGCGAGGAGCCGTATCGCCTACGGCATGCCTGATGTGCTCGGCAAGGAGCGCGCACGTTATGCCGGAAGGAGCGTTGCCGTGCTGGGTGCGGGCCACTCGGCCATCGGCACGCTGATCGACCTGGCGCGGCTCGCCGAGCAGGAGCCGAAGACAAGGCCGGTGTGGCTGCTGCGCGGCAACGATCCTGCGAAGGCGTTCGGCGGCGGCGTCAACGACAAGCTCGTCGCACGCGCCGAATTGGGCAGCGCGTTTGAGCGTCTTGTCGCGGAAGGCAAGGTCCTGCTCGAACGCCAGTTTCGCGTCTCCCATATCGCGCCGGACGGCGCGGGTCTCATCATCGGAGCGAACGGCAATGCGCGGCAAGTGACGGCCGATGAACTGATCGTCGCGACAGGCTTCCGGCCCGAATTCGACTTCCTGCGCGAACTTCGCATTGAGCTCGATCCCACCGTCGAGAGCCCAGTGCCGCTGGCACCGCTGATCGACCCCAATTTGCACAGCTGCGGCACCGTGCGCCCGCATGGCGCGCGCGAGCTGGCACAACCCGAGCCGGGTTTCTACTTTGCGGGCATGAAGTCCTACGGCCGCGCCCCGACCTTCCTGATGCTCACGGGATATGAGCAGGTGCGTTCAATCGCTGCGGACATCGCAGGCGACAGGATGGGGGCCGAGCGCGTCGAACTGGTGCTGCCGGAAACCGGCGTCTGCACCCGTTCGGCCGCGCCAAGCGCGAGCCAGTGCTGCGGCGGACCGGCGCCATCCACCGTTGATGCCTGTTGCGCAGACGATGCAAAAGCCAAGCAACAAGGAAAGGCTGGTTGCGGATGCAGCTAACGCACCCCGATCGGGTCAGGTGAGACGATCAGGCTGGAAGGAAACCCCGTTATCGTCGCGATGTGCCTGATTCCGGCGCACTGACCTCGGGGATGACCATGGCCGCCGATCCCAGGAATCGCGGTGCAACCATGGCAGTGCATTCGACTGTCGGCTTCAGCCTTTCGGCGCTTGGGGCATGGGCGTTCGGCGTGACGCTCGATACGGCGGGCGGACCGGCGAGCTTTCATCGGCATGGACCGCGGCATTCGCCGTGCTGGCCGCCGGTATCTTGCTCGGCCCGCTCGCGCTCTATTGGTCGAGGGCGGCTTTGGCTCCGACGCGGGCGTGAGAGCCCCCCTGCCCGTGCCGGCAGGTCTCGACTTCGACCGTCACGTGACTGAGCCCATGCAGCCCGCTGAGCCGCCGCTTGTAATCCGAGGGCGGCAACGGGTCGTCGGAAATGAGCGAGACCACGGCGGCTCGGTGGCCGGGACCGATCTGCCAGAGGTGCAGGTCGGTGATACGATCGCCACGCGTCTCCAGGCGTTGGCGGATCAGCCCTTCCATCTTGCCGGCGTTGTTGACGTCGAGCAGCACGCTGCCGGAGGAGCGCAACAGTCCAACGGCCCAGCTCGCGATCACGATCGCGCCGACGATGCCGACGACCGGGTCCGCCCAGGTCCATTGCAGCCAAGCCGCGGTGACCAGCGCCACGATGGCAAGCACAGATGTGGCGGCGTCAGCGAGGACGTGGACATAAGCGGCACGCAGATTGTTGTCGTGGTGGCGATGCGCAGGAGCGTGAGCGTGGCCGTGATCATGAGCGTGACCATGGCCATGACCGTGGTGATGGTCGTGATCATGCTCCTCGCGCAACAGGAAGGCGCTGACGAGATTGACGGCAAGCCCGAGGACGGCGACCGCGATTGCTTCGCGATAGGCGATCGCAACCGGATTCACCAGCCGCTCCACGCTCTCGAAGGCGATCTGGATCGCGATGATGGCGAGGATCACGGCGCTGGCAAAGGCGGCGAGATCGCCGAATTTTCCGGTGCCGAAGGTGAAGCGCGTGTTGCGCGCCTGGCGGCGGGCGAACAGATAGGCCAGCGCCGCGATGCCCAGCGCCGCGGCGTGAGTCGCCATGTGCCAGCCGTCGGCGAGCAGCGCCATCGAGCCGAACAGTATGCCGGCGACGATCTCGCCGACCATCATGACCGCCGTGAGGGCGACCACGAACCACGTGCGGCGCTCGTTGCGGGTGTGCTTCGACCCGAGAAAGACGTGATCGTGGGTCCACTGGTCGAGGGAATGGGAATGCATGGACTGCTCTCCGGACGCGCTTCATCCCGATATAGCCCTTCATAGGGCGAATACTATCACATGGGCCACCTTAAGAACCTACGAACCACCCTGCTCTTCCGGCGGCTTGATGTGGCGGAACGAGAACAGCAGCGCCAGATCATAGGCGATCTTCAGCGCGCCGCAGACCACCAGCGGCAGGCCGGAAAAGCTCGTGGTCAGCAGCATGCCGGCGATCGCCGGGCTGATGCTGGAGGCAAGGCTGCGTGGCACCGCGGTGACGCTGGCGGCGGCCGGCCGCTCGGACGGGGTCACCACCGCCATGACATAGGAGGTGCGGGTCGGCACGTCCATCTGGGACAATGCCGAGCGCAGCAACAATAGCGCCAGCGCGACGTAGAGATTTGGCGCGAAGGCCGCCAGGATCAGGAACACGCTGGAGGGGATGTGCGTGAACACCATGGTGTTGACGAGCCCGATCCGCCGCGCGATCCAGGCGGCGACCGGATAGGAAAAGGCTGAGAGCGTCGAGGCCCAGAAGAAAAAGACGCCGGCCGCCGACAATGACAGCTCGAAGCGCTGGAACAGCCAGAGCACCAGAAGCGACTGCGCGACGAAGCCGCCGGCAAAGGCGTCGATGGAGAACAGCGCCGCGAGCTTGTAGACCGTGCCGCGCGACGGGCCGAGCGGCGCCTGCACCTTCTCCTCGGCGCGGGCGTGCGGTGCCTGGCGATAGAGCAGCGCGCAAACAATACCGAGAGCGGCATAGGCGTAGAACATCAGACGGAACGCGCCGAGTTGCGTAGAGCCGGAAGCGACCAGGAAGTCGGGCAGCGAGGCGGCGAGCGAGCCCACGGCGGCGCAAAGCGCGCCGATCAGGCTGTAGCGCGCAAACACCTGGGTGCGCAGTTCGTCGGAGGCGGTGCGGGCCAGCACGGCGTGCTCCAGCGGCACGGCGACGCCAAGGTCGCCGGCGGAGGGATTGATGGTGCCGACGAACGCGGCCAGCGCGATCAGCGTAAGATGCTCGACGTTGGGAAAAGCCAGCCCCGTTGCCGTCATCAGGGCAGCGCCCAACAGCAGTAGCGCGCGCAGGTCGAAGCGCGGCGCGATCCAGCCGATGACGAGGGTGAGCAGCGCGGTGCCGAGCAGCGAGGCGGTGGCGACGATGCCGACCGCGGCCGCATCGAAGCCGAGCGCGGTCATGTAGGCCGGCAGGATGATCACGGCAAAGCCGTCGCCGAAGCCGCGAAGCGCGCGCGCCGCATAGAGCAGCGCAATCAGCGAAGAACGGGTTGCCGTATGCGATTGAGCCGTCATCCTGGCGTCCATACGCAATCCTCACTCAACGAGTGCTGCGCAGAGCTTGGACGGTGCCGTCTGAAGGGGAGCCTGCTTGATCCCCGCGGGGAAGGTTAAGTCGGAATGACGGACCACGCAACCGCGCCGGGCGCCGCCTCGCCTATGGCAGCGCGACGGCGATCAGCTCTTCCGGCAGACCGCCGCCGCCGGCGGGAAAGGCGATGAACTGCTTGCCGGCGGCCATGTAGGTGACTGGCGATCCCGTCGCGTTGGCGGGCAGCTCTAGTTCAGCGAGCTTTTCGCCGTTTGTCTTGTCGTAGACCCACAAATGCGGATCGACATTGCGCATGTCCCGTAGCGGCAGATTGAAGCCGGGCACCCAGTGCGGCGGGCCGCTGAAGCCCATCTGCACGACTACCATGACCGTCTTGGTCACCAGCGCCCAGCTTCGCGACGGCAGTCCAAAATCGCTCGACGGCGCCACGCGGAACACCGACGGCATGGCGATGCTGCGGCCGACCGGGATGCGCCAGCGGTGCTCCCCGGAATTCATGTCGATGGCAACGATGCTGCCGAACGGCGGCTTCAGGAGTGGAAGCCCGCGCGGGCCCGGGAGCCAGGTCTGGGCCAGGCCGATGAAATCATACGAACCCTGCCACGGCTCAGGTTTCTCGATCTTGATGAGGGAAGGAATGCGGTAGGTACCGACATAGAGCATGTTGGTGTCGGGATCGATCGCGGCACCCGACCAGTTGGCGCCGCCGGCATTGCCGGGCACGGCGATGGTGCCGCGCTGCGACGGCGGCGTGAACAACCCGCCTCGGTCGAAGGAGTTGGCGATGTCGATCGCCTCCTTGTGAATCTGCGGCGTGATATCGATCAGGTCCTCGTCGCGCGCGCTTTGCAGGTCGAACGGCGCCGGCTTCGACGGGATGGGCTGCGTCTTCGAGGCCACTTCGCCGGGCACGGTCGAGGGCGGCACAGGCTGCTCCTCGATCGGCCACGCCGGCTTGCCGGTGACGCGGTCGAATACAAAGAGGAACGCCTGCTTGGTCGGCTGTGCTACCGCCTTGATCTTCCTGCGTCGACCGTGATGTCGATCAGGTTCGGCGCGGCGGGCGGGTCGTAGTCCCACAGGCCGTGATGCACGAGTTGGAAGTGCCAGACCTTCCTGCCGGTCGCAGCCTCGATGCAGACCAGGCTCTCGCCATAGAGCCCGTTGCCCGGTCGATGGCCGCCGTAGTAATCGTTGCTCGGCGTCGTCACCGGCAGATAGACGTAGCCGAGTTCCTCATCCGCGCTCATCGGCGCCCAGACATTGGCGTTGCCGGTGTCCTTCCAGGAATTCTTCTCCCAGGTCTCGACGCCGGGCTGCTCGCCCTGCGGCACGGTGTTGAAGGTCCAGAGCTGGCGTCCGGTGACGACGTCGAAGCCACGGACATCGCCCGGTGGCGGCGGCCGCTTGCCCCAGAAGTCGAACACGGACGAACCGACCACGATGACGTCGCGCACGATCACCGGCGGCGAGCTCATGGTGTAGTAGTTGGGATCGACGGGAATGCGCAGGCCCTGCGTAAGGTCGACATGGCCGTCCTTGCCGAAGCCGGCGACGGGCTTTCCGGTCTTCGCATCCAGCGCATACATCTGCGCGAAGGCCGTGAGCATGATGATGCGTTCGTCGTCGCCGTTCTTCCAGTAGGCGACGCCGCGGTGCAGCCAGCCAAGGTCGGCGGGCATGCCGAGACCATTGTCGTAGATCTTGGGATCGAACACCCATTTGGTCTTGCCCGTGGCCGCATCGATGGCGGCGACCTGAGACAGCGAGGTCGAGGTGTAGAGCACGCCGCCGACCATCAGAGGCGTCGACTCATTGGCAAAACTAGGCCCGACCGCGGGCCTTGCATCGCGGATCGCATTGTCGGGCGACTTCCAGCGCCAGGCGATGCGCAAGTCCTTGGCATTGTCTTTTGTGATCCGCGTCAGCGGCGAATAGCGGGCGGCGGCATAGGTGCCGGCGTAGGCCGGCCATTCGCCCCTGGCGAGCGCCTGCGTCGATTCCGGCAGCGCTCCGGGGATGGATTGGGCGTGACTTGTGGCGGGTATCGAAAGCAATAGGAATACGGCGAGCGCGCCGCACAGATGACAGGTCGCGTTCGACATCCGACCCTCCCCCGTCCTGGCCGGAAAAAGGCGCGAAGCTCGTCTACGCCCTGGTTGTGCCGGCCATCAACGTCTTCCCGACCATATCAGACAAGACGTGGATGCCCGGCACAAGGCCGGGCATGACGAATCTTCGTGAAGCGGCCGCCGGGGGTCTACCTCGCGGGGAGATTACTCCACGGCGCGATTGAACTTGTTCGACTTCGGCAGGCCGTGCGCGAGCCGGCCGGCGTCGGCGCGGTTGCCCCGCCAGTCGGACAGCTCCTTCAGGCTCATGCCCTGCTCGCGGCCGGCGGAATCCTTCCACGACAGGCCCGCCTTGGAGTCGAACACGGCGACGTCGGACAGCTTGGCGCCGGTATATTTCTGCAGCCGCACGCCGCGGCCGCGCGCCATCTCCGGCACCTGGTCCAGCGGGAACAGCACCATCTTGTGGTTGGTGCCGATCACCGCGACGGTGTCGCCGGCAACGGTCGCGATCGCGCAGGCCTCCACCGGCGCATCGATGTTCATCACCTGCTTGCCCTTGCGGGTGTTGCTGACGCAATCGTCCTCACTGACAACGAAGCCCTGGCCGTCGGTATTGGCGACCAGGAACTTGCGGCCGCCCTTGTTGACGAACAGCGAGACGATGGCCGCATCCTGATCCATGTCGATGAACATGCGGATCGGCTCGCCATGACCGCGGCCTCCCGGCAGTTTTGCGACGTCGAGCGAATAGAATTTTCCGTTGGTGGCGAACACCAGGAGCTTCGAGGTGCTCTCGGCGAAGAAGGCGTGGTCGAGCTTGTCGTCGGTTTTGAAGGACAGGCCCGACAGATCGGCGACATGACCCTTCAGGGTGCGGATCCAGCCTTTCTCAGAGACGACGACGGTCACCGGCTCGCGCTCGACGAAGGCCTCTTCGATCGCGGCGAGGTCATGCTCGGGTGCGTCCGCGAACTGCGTGCGGCGCTTGCCGAGCGGCGTCTTGGGTCCGAACATGTCGCGGACCTTCTTGACCTGCTCGCCGACTTTCTCCCATTGCTGGGCTTCCGAGCCGAGCAGCGACTTGACGCCCTTGAGCTCGTTGCGGAGATCCTTGTCCTCCGTCCTGATCTCCATCTCCTCGAGCTTGCGCAAGGATCGCAGGCGCATGTTGAGAATGGCATCGGCCTGCACTTCCGTGAGCTTGAAGGCCTTGATCAGCGCCGGCTTGGGCTCGTCCTCGGTGCGGATTATCTTGATCACCTTGTCGATGTTCAGATAGGCGATCAGGTAGCCGCCGAGGATCTCCAGCCGGTTCTCGATCTGGCCCTTGCGGAAGTTGGAGCGGCGGATCAGCACGTCGCGCAGATGGTCAAGCCATTCGCGCAGACATTCGGCGAGCCCCACTACCCTGGGGATCTTGCCCTTTATCAGCACGTTGAGGTTCAGCGAGATGCGGCTCTCGAGCTCGGTGAGCTTGAACAGCGACTCCATCAAGAGTTCCGGATCGACCGTCTTGGCGCGCGGCTCGATCACGATGCGGATGTCGTCGGCCGACTCATCCCTGATGTCGCCGACCAGCGGCAGCTTCTTTTC
>JAEZEU010000039.1 GCA_023432885.1 Pseudomonadota bacterium
AGTAAGCACCGTGTAGGAAAATCCAGGAGTCGACGTAGCTTTCGCAGTCCAGCCGACGACCTTGCCATAAAAGGCACCTGCTGCCGCCACATCCGTGGTCAATAGCTCGTACCAGGCGAAGCGTCCCCGTTGCTCGACCAATCCAGTTACTCCGTTCCGGCTTCAGGCGATTGCGGCACCGCACCAGCCCTCAGTGCCGTAAGCAACGGCATCAGCCGATGCGATCTTCTAGAATGGGGCGGCATCGTTCATGAACATGAATGCTATCTGAACGAGCGCATCGCATTGCTGTGTTCGTGAATAATCTTGCCTGACTTGTTTGCTCAGCGTAGAGTTTCTCTCGGGGTTATCCTTCTTGTCCATTCGGAGGATGCGACCATGCAGCGGTTGAAGCAAGCCTCGAAGAGGAAACGCGCAACCAAGGCCGCCATGCCGGCGCTAGGAGCTGCCGGATTGACTTTTTCGCTCGCCGGGAGCGCATCAGCAGCGGCGATACCGAGCGCCGACGTTCAGCAGAGACCGAACTATTCACCGGGGCATGCGATCACCCTCGGTGAAGAAGAAATGGCCGACGTCAGTCTCGCCACCTTCCATCTCATCGCCAATGAAAGCGTCAGTGACCGCATACTGCTTGCGCGGGGATGCGGTGGCTGCGGTGGTTGCCGTGGTTGCGGAGGCGCCAGAGGCTGCGGCGGCTGTAGAGGTTGCGCGGGATGCAGAGCCTGCCGCTGCGGCGTCGGCTGCGGAGGATGTGGCGGCTGCGGCGTTGGCTGGATAGGCGTAGGAGTCCCCTGGGTGGCTTGCGCAGGCTGCTGTGCATCATGGGGCCGCTGCCGCTGGTGCTAGGCTCCGCGCTTTCCGCTCGTGTATCGAAAAGCCGCGATTTGTTGGCCGAGTTCGCGATCGACTCGGCCATTTTCTTGTTTCGCCGCACCGCTTGCCGCCCGCCATGGGCGGCCTGATCTGATGTCAGGCAACGGCCCTATGCTGATCCGATGACGCGCAATGGCAAGACCAGCATCGCGAAACAGGCCCGCAAGGACATCTTGCGGTTCGCGCCAAATTTCACCGCCTATGCACTTCCTCCCGATACGGTCTGTCTCTATTCCGAGGATCGCAAGTTCTTCCTGCACGGCGAACTCTACTGCGCGCTGGCCGCGGCGATCGGAAGAAATGGAAAGGCGCTACCGGAGATCATCCGCCAGCTTTCCAAACGCTTCCCGACGGACAAGATCGAGGAGGCGATCCGGCGGCTGCTCGAACGCCGTTATGCAGTTACGGGAGTAACGCACGCATTCCCAGCTGCGGTCGCTGGATATTGGGCGAGCCTCGGCCTGCCTCCCGAGGTCGCAGAGCAAAATCTTCGCGCTTGCCCCGTGCGGGTGGAATCGATGGATGTCAACGGCGCCAGGCAACTTGCCGCGGCGTTGAGCAAGCTCGGCGCCCAAATCACCACGCGTTCGCCCAAACTCACGATCACCCTCGTGAACGATTATCTCGACCGGCGGCTCGCCGAGATGAACCGCCAGCGCGTCGCCGACAAGACGCCTTGGCTGCTGGTGCAGCCGTCCGGCGTGTTTCCGCTGGTGGGGCCCGTGTTCAGACCGGGCGAGAGCGCCTGCTGGACGTGTCTGTTCGATCGCATGATACGCAATCGGGAGATCAAGGGATTTCTCGACCGCGGACCGGCGCGTCCTGTCGCCGTATCGCCACTTGTCAATGAACCCGTTGGGCAGACCTCCATTCATTTCGCCGCCGTCGAAATCACGAAGGCGATTGCCACCGGCTTTCGCACGGATCTGCACGACCACATTGCGAGCTTCGACCTGACCGGTGCGGTCATCGCCAAGCACTACGTTGCACGGCGTCCGCAATGTCCCACCTGCGGCAGCAAGAAGCTGCAGAATCCGCGCCGGGCGGCGGCGCCTATCGAGCTTGCCGAAGGCAAGAGGCTCGTCATGACCAGCGGCGGATACCGCACCGTGCCGTCTCGCGACACGGTCGCGCGCTTCCGCAAGCATGTAAGCCCGCTGACCGGCGTGGTTACGAGACTCGAGCGGATCGTGGCCGACCTGCCGATGAACACCAATTTTTTCGCCCAGCACAATTTCTCTGCACCGGCCGCAAGCGTCGACCAGTTGCGGTCCGGGCTGAGCGGCGGCAGCTTCGGCAAGGGCTCAACGGCTGAACAGGGCGAGGCCAGCGCGCTCATGGAGGCGATCGAACGCTACTCCGGCATCTTCCAGGGCGACGAGATCAGGATGCAGCGCCGCTTGATCGATTTCCCCCCCGGTGATGCCCTCGCTCCCAACGATGTCCAGCTTTTCAGCGAAAACCAATTCAAGAACAGGCACAGCCAGCCGGACGATTCACATCCGGTTCCCGAGCCGTTCGCTCCCTCGGCCAGGACCGAATGGTCGCCGGTCTGGTCCTTCCGTGACAAGCGTTTCAAATTTCTTCCGACCGGCCTGCTGTACTTCTTCTATGGCGGCTTCCACACCGATTCCAACGGTTGCGCGGCCGGCAATACCCGGGAGGAGGCCATCGTCCAGGGCTTCCTCGAACTGGTCGAACGCGATGCTTATGCCATCTGGTGGTACAACCGGCTGCAGCGCGCCGAAGTCGACCTCAAGCAATTCGACGATTCCTATGTGCGGGATCTACAATCCCAGCTTGCCGACGCCGGGCACAGGCTCTGGGTGCTCGACATCACCAGCGACCTCGGTATTCCCACTTACGTCGCGATCACGCACTGGATGCAGGGCGGGCACGAGAATATCGAATTCGGCTCCGGTGCGCATTTCGATCGGCGCATCGCGCTGCTTCGTGCGCTCACCGAACTGACCCAGTTCATGTCAATTGGCGCGATCGGCGGCGCACGCGGCGAGAAACCGACGCTGGACGGCGTCACGCCGTTGCGCCTTGACGAGTACCCGTTCCTGATCCCTTGTGACAATCCGACCATCCGGCCGGCGCCGAGCCTGAAAGTTCACGACAACACGCGCGACCAGGTCAATGCCTGCGTCGAGATCGCCACCGGCGCCGGATACGATTTCCTCGTGCTGGACCAGACGCGGGCCGACGTCGAGGTCCCCGTGGTCCGGGTGCTCGTTCCGGGCTTGCGGCATTTCTACCGCCGCTACGGACCGGGCCGACTCTACGATGTCCCGGTGAAGCTTGGATTGTTGGATCGTCCGCGACTGGAAAGCGAGCTCACTCCGTTCCTTCCACACACCTGAAAGCCTTTCGTGCGCGCTTCTCGGAAAAAGCCGGCCAGGAAGATCGCGCCATTCATCGCCGCCCGATTGAGCGGGCAGTTTTCCCTTCAAATGCAGGCTAATGGAAGTATCGCGGCTTTCGCAGGCGACTATTCGGTCAGCCTGGGCCCTTTCAGCGCGGCCGCGATGGAACGCGCGAGACATCTGAGCACCGGCCTGCCAATCCCTTCCTCTGGAGGCAAGAGCGCTTCCGCCAGGGAAATCGACGTTCTTCTGCATAGACTGGCGCAGCATGGCCTTCTCGAGTACCGCCTGTTCTCTCCGCATGACGGGAAGGACCTCGTGGTCATCGAGCCGCAAGTCGGCGGATACTGGCCGCGCCGCGCAAAGCTGGGTGAAAACGACACGATCGTATTGTCTCGCTTCGCCTATCTGCGACGGCGCGGCAACGACATGGTGCTGGAATCGCCGCGCGCCGGCGCGCTGTTTCGGATCAGCGATCCCAGCATCGCTGAATTCCTCTCAACACTGTCGCGCCCCCAAACGATCAACAAGCTCGGCCGCGAGGCGGCCACCTTCACCGGCTTGGCCGCACTGCTGGTTGACTGCCAGATCCTGCTCAAGCTCAGCCGGAAAGACGGCGACGGTCTTCGCTCGAATGAGGGCGATGGCAATCTCGTTCTCTGGGACTTTCACGATCTGCTGTTTCACACGCGGAGCACGGAGGGCCGGCATGCCAATCCTGTTGGCGGCACCTTCACCTACGCGGAGGCCGTTGCGCCGCTGCCCGCGGTGCGTCCCTCCTGGCCCGGCAGGAGCATCGAACTCGGCAAATTCTCCGCTCCCGAGCCGGTCTCGGGCTTTGCAGCATTGTTGCGCGAACGCCATTCGACACGCGATTTCGACGATGCGCACCCGGTCACGCTCGCCGAGCTCGCACAGTTTCTCGGCACGACGGCGCGCGTATTGTCCGAGTGGAACAGCGGCGCGCATGCTGGTCCTGAAGTCACCTACAGCACAAGGCCTTATCCGTCGGCGGGCAGCGCCTACGAGCTGGAATTGTACCTGGCGGTCTCGAACTGCGAGGGGCTGGCGCGTGGACTTTACCACTACGATGCCGGCGGCCACGCGCTGGTAGCCATCGGCGCTTCGGCTCAGCAACTCCACATGCTCGCGAGTGCGGCGGAGTTTGCCATGGACGCGTCCGGTCCGCCGCAAGTCCTGATCACGATCGCCGCTCGCTTTGGGCGGATCTCCTGGAAATACAGCTCGATCGCGTATTCGCTGATCCTCAAGGACGTCGGCGCCATGATCCAGACGTTCTACCTGGCGGCAACCGACATGGGCCTTGGCGGCTGCGCCATCGGCACCACCAACATCGACCTGTTTGCAAAGATCACCGGGCTCGAACTTCATGTAGAGAGCCCGGTCGGTCAGTTCGCCCTCGGGCGCGGCAAGAAACCGCCGGTCCCGAGCTAGAGGGCAACCCGCCTTTTACGCCTCGCTCGAAGACCTCTACTCCGCCGCCTGCCGCACATGGCGCGCCGTCGGCGTGCGCATGGTAACGAGCTCTTCCGCCGCGGTCGGATGCAGCGCCATGGTGGCGTCGAAATCGGCTTTCGTCGCCTTCATCTTCACGGCGATCGCCACGGCCTGGATGATCTCGGCGGCGGCATCGCCCACGATATGACAGCCGAGCACGCGATCGGTGGCGCCGTCGACCACGAGCTTCATCAGCACGCGGGTGTCGCGGCCCGACATGGTCGCCTTGATGGGGCGGAAATCGGCCTTGTAGATGTCGACGTGGCTGTATTTTGCGCGCGCGTCGGCTTCGCTCAGGCCAACCGTGCCGACCTCCGGCTGCGAGAACACCGCGGTCGGGATGTTCGTGTGGTCGACCTCGACGGACCGCTTGCCGAACACGGTATCGGCGAAGGCATGGCCCTCGCGAATCGCCACCGGCGTCAGGTTGAGGCGATGCGTGACGTCGCCGATGGCGTAGATGTGCGGCACCGAGGTCCTCGACCAGTTGTCGGTGGCGATCCCGCCGTTCTTCGGGTTGATGGCGACGCCCGCCTTCTCCAGCCCGAGATTGGCGACGTTGGGGTGACGGCCGATCGCGAACATCACCTGGTCCGAAGCAAGGCTCGAACCGCCGGACAAATGCGAGGTGAGTTCGTCGCCGTGCTTTTCCACCTTGTCGATGGTGCAGCCGGTGATCACGGTGATGCCGCGCTTCTCGAGTTCCTTGCGCAGATGGCTGCGCACGTCGTCGTCAAAGCCGCGCAAGATGTTTTCGCCGCGATAGACCAGTGTCACATCGCTGCCGTAACCGGCGAAGATGCAGGCGAACTCGAGCGCGATATAGCCGCCGCCCTGGACCACCACGCGCTTCGGCAATTGCGGCAGATGAAACGCCTCGTCGGAGGAGATCACGTGCTCGATGCCGGGAATCTCCGCGCCATGGTTGGGACGGCCGCCGGTGGCGATCAGCACGTATCTGGCGGTGATCTTCTTGCCGTCGGCAAGCCGCAGCGTATGCGGGTCTTCGAACACCGCGCGCGACTTGACAATTTCCGCGCCTGACTTCTCGACATTGGTGGTGTAGGCCGCTTCCAGCCGCGCGATCTCCTTGTCCTTGTTCCGGATCAGCGTCGGCCAGTCGAACGTGGCCGCCGGAATGGTCCAGCCGAAGCCGGCGGCGTCCTCGATTTCCTGATGCACATGCGAGCCGAGCACGAACAGCTTTTTCGGCACGCAGCCGCGGATCACGCAGGTGCCGCCCATCCGGTACTCTTCGGCGACCATGACCTTTGCGCCATAGCCGGCGGCGATGCGTGCGGCGCGAACGCCGCCCGAGCCGCCTCCGATCACGAAGAGATCGACGTCGAACTCAGCCATGGCGGCTCTGCCCTTTCGTAGCCGTTCTGCGATCAGATCGGCTTGTTGCGCTTCTTCATTTCCTCGCGGAACGCCTCGTTCACGGTCCCCGCAAACGCCAGCGCCCACTGGTTCATATAGGACATGCTGAACTGGATGGCCCGCGGCTCGGTCGACAGCAGCTTCTGGCCGAGCGGCGACTTGTAGAAGGTGACGAGATCCTTCAGCTCCTGCTCGCTGAATTCGTTGGCGTAGACCTGGGCCATGCCCTCGCCGATCTCCTTTTCTCGGCCGGCCAGATTCTTGGCGACGATGACGGCCACTTCGCCCAGATCCTTCTGGTAATTGAGGTTGCTCTGGATCAGCGCGTTCTTGGTCTGCTCGACGATGTTGGGAACGGCCGCCTGATACATGGCAGCGGCGTTCTTCAAGGCGAGTATTTCCCTGGCCGCGGCGAGCGCGGCAGGCGATGCCTGCTTGAGCGGCTGCGTGGCCGGCGCGGGCGCAGCGCCCTGCTTGGGCGCCTGTGCCCTGGCGGGAACGCCAGACAGCGCAAGGGGGATCGCAACGCCAGCCGCCAACAAGATTCCCGAAAAGCGCTTCATTCCAGTTCTCCTCGATTTCGGCGTCACCGCCGTTCAACAACGCGAATTCCGTTTGCGCCTGCCAGGATCACCGTGCTGGCGAGGCCGACGAACAGTCCGCTCTCGACCACGCCAGGGATCGCGTTCAACAGGCTTGCCAGACGCGGCACGTCCGCGATCCGGCCGAGATGGCTATCGACGATCCAGTGGCCGCCATCGGTGACAAAAACGTGGCCGTCCTTGGCCTTCCGGAGCACCATTTGCCCGGAAACTCCGGCCTCCGCAAATGCGCGTTCCATGGCCCGCTTGGTGGCGGCGAGGCCAAAGGGGACGACCTCCACAGGCAGGGGGAAGCGGCCGAGCGCATCGACCCATTTGGTTTCATCGGCAATCACGATCATGCGATCCGATGCGGCCGCCACGATCTTTTCCCTGAGCAGAGCCCCGCCCCCGCCCTTGATCAGGTTGAGCGCAGGGTCGACTTCGTCGGCGCCATCCACCGTCAGGTCGAGCCGGTCGACCTCGTCCAGTGTCGTCAGGGCAATGCCGCACTGCTCGGCCTGGGACCGCGTCGCCTCCGACGTCGGCACGCCGGTCACCTTCATGCCGGCGCGCACCTTCTCGCCCAGGAGGTCGACGAAGTGCCGTGCCGTCGAGCCGGTGCCGAGCCCGAGCTTCATGCCGTCCTTCACCTGCTCCAGCGCGCGCGCCGCCGCCTGCCGCTTGAGTGCTTCCATGTCCACGTGTGACAATGCTCCGAGCCCCGTCGCGGGGATATCTAGCGTCGTTTGCGACGCAGGAACAGCGCCGAAAATGAGCTATCCGGCTCCAAAAGGATGGGATTTCGCGGCAATTCCGGCCCAAGCCTACTTGCACCCTTGCCTTTCGCCCGATACCGACTTTGGCCATGAGCCCTTCCCGCATCGTCGTATTTGATCTCGACGGCACGCTGGTCGATACCGCGCCGGACCTGATCAACGCCCTGAACTTCGTGCTCGTCCGCGAGGGAGCCTCGCCGCTGCCGCTTGCTGCCGCGCGCAACATGATCGGCGCAGGCGCGCGCAAGCTGATCGAGCGCGGGCTGGAGGTCGAGGGGCGCACCGTTACCGTCGGCACTCTTGATCGGATGATGCGCGATTTCGTCGACTATTATGCCGAGCACATTGCCGACGAGTCGCGTCCGTTCGAAGGGCTGGAGGCCGCGCTGGATGACCTCCAAAGCCGCGGCTACCGCTTCGCGGTCTGCACCAACAAGCTGGAATGGCTCTCAAAACTGCTGCTGGACCGGCTGGGCATAACGGGCCGTTTCGCGGCGATTTGCGGCGCGGACACGTTTGGCGTGGCAAAGCCCGACCCCACTATCCTGCACCAGACCATCGCCCGGGCCGGCGGACACTCGCCGGCTTCGGTCATGGTCGGCGACTCCGGGACGGACATCGGGGCGGCGCGACGGGCCGGCATTCCCGTGGTCGGAGTATCATTCGGCTACACCGACGTGCCGCTCGTGGAGCTCAAGCCGGACCGGCTGATCGAGCATATGATGGAATTGCCCGACGCCGTCGAAAGCCTAGTTAAATCAATGCGATAGATCGGTTTTGCGAAGATTTTCCTGAGCTCATCACGTTCGTCATCAGTTAATTGCAGGTCCACCGCCGATGCTCCAACGGGCAGGCCTGCAAGCCCCCCGCTCGGCCAATGTGCGTGTCGGTGAAGCCGGTTTTCGCCGTGACCGTCACGATGGACAAGTTCCAGCCGCCGCCGTTCCCCGACCCGAACGCGCCTCCGCCGCGATAATCGATCCCGCCGATCGGCCGATCCATCCGATTGTGAGTGCGTTGCAACCTGCCTACATTGTGCTAGCCAACGCGAGATGCCTCGCGCGACGCCAAGGGCGGCCGGGGAGTTGATGGAAACGGATGAACGGATTGGCTAACACCGAACAGTCGTTGCTGCGTCCGATGGTCGATCCGTTCGGCCGGACCATCCGCTATTTGCGCGTTTCGGTCACCGACCGCTGCGACCTGCGCTGCTTCTATTGCATGTCAGAGGACATGACCTTCCTGCCGAAGGCGGACCTCCTGACGCTGGAAGAAC
>JAEZEU010000047.1 GCA_023432885.1 Pseudomonadota bacterium
CAGGATCCATCCACGCGGATGCGCTTCATGCGTATCGACGCCGTGACGAGCGAATTGCTCCGCGAATTCTGGAGCGTGGTCGAGCCGGAGCTGCCGGCCATTCTCGAAGACTTCTATCGGCACATCATGGCCGAGCCCCTGCTTGCACGACTGATCGGCAACGACATTCCGCGTCTCAAATCGGCGCAGGCCTCGCATTGGGCGCGCCTGTTCAGCGGCCGTTTCGACGACAACTACATGCAGGGAGTCCGCGCCATCGGCCTCGTACACAATCGGATCGGGCTGGAACCGCGCTGGTACATCGGCGGCTACAATTTCGTTCTCAGCCGCCTCGTCGATATCGCCGTGACGCAATATCGCTGGCGCACGAGCCGGCTGAAGGCGGTATTGTCCGCGCTCAACTGTGCCGTCATGCTGGACATGGATCTGGCGATATCGATCTACCAGGAAGCGATGCTGGAGCAGCGGGCACAGCAGCAGAACCGGATCGCGGCGGCGATCGCCGACTTCGATGGCCGCGTCAATACCGTGCTCGCGGCGGTCACCGGTTCAGCCGGCGGCCTGAAGCAGGCCGCCGATGCGCTGGCCGCCAATGCGGAGGAGTCGACCCGGCAATCGAGTGCGGTCGCGGCAGGTTCCGAGGAGGCCTCCGCCAATGTGCAGGCCGTCGCTTCCGCAACCGAGCAGCTGACCTCGTCCGTCAGGGAGATCGGCCGGCAAGTCGGCGAATCCACCCGCATTACCAGCAAGGCGGTGGACCAGGCGCGCCAGTCCGGTGCCAGTATCGACGACCTTGCCGCATCCGCTCAGAAGATCGGCGCGGTGGTGGAACTCATCAACACCATAGCGGCGCAGACCAACCTGCTCGCGCTCAATGCGACCATCGAAGCGGCACGCGCGGGCGAAGCCGGCAGAGGCTTTGCGGTCGTGGCCTCCGAGGTCAAGGCGCTCGCCGAACAGACGGCTCGCGCTACCGAGGAGATCGGTCAGCAGGTGCTTGCCATCCAGGCGGCAACCAGACAATCGGTCTCTGCGATCGGGGAGATCGGCGCCACGATCGGGTCGGTCAACGAGATCGCCACCGCGATTGCGGCTGCGATCGAGCAACAGGGCATGGCGACAGCCGAGATCGCCCGCAACATCCAGGAAGCGGCCCGCGGCACCCAGGAGGTTTCGGGCAATATCAGCGGCGTCAGCGACGCGGCAGGTGAAACCCGCGGGACCGCAATGCGGTTGTTGTCCTCGGCCGAGCAACTGGCGGGACAGGCAGAGACCATGCGGGCCAGCGTCGAAGATTTCTTCGCCGCGATCCGGGCAGCCTGACGGGCATCCAACCGGGAAGTTATCCCGAGAACAAGGAGGTTGCCATGCCGGCCGGTCGACCATCCGACGAGGCAATCCTCCAGCACCTCGGCGCGGCAGTCGCGTTATGCTGGGCGCGACTGCCGCTGGGAGCGAGGGAGCAGATCCTCAAACAGGCAGGTGACACGATCGGGCTCGCGCCGGCATCGCGGCAGGACGTCATCAAGCTGCTGCTCCGCCACGCCAAGGCGCAATGGACGGCCACGATCGCGATCATCGAGAAGCGATAGTCTCGCGCTATTCGCCCAGCAATTGCGGGTGCTCGCGCAGCACATCGTCCCGTATCGACCTGGACTGAATGGCGCGAAACAGCGTTCGCGCCGTCGTGATATTGCCCGCCTTGAGGCACAACTCAACGATCTGGCGCACCGCGGCGTCGCGCAGAAGTTCGTCGGAGACGGTCATGGCGAGCTCCATCGCGGCCCGTGCCGCACGCTCGTAGCGCTCCACTTCGCGCCTGATCTTCTTGTTCGTGCGATCGACCTGAACACCGATCTTTTCGGCGCTCTCGGCGGCCGAACGGCAGATCTCGCGAATCCGCTTGGCCGCCTCGATATCGCCGAGCGGCCCTTCGATCGGCTCGTCCCAGATCTCAGTGCGCCTGGCCCGCCTGAACCATTGCATTACCGCCCCGCCCCCGCGGCGTTTCAAGCCATCAAGAAAACGCCTCAAATAAAGCAATGCGCGAGCATAGCTTGAATTACCGGGCGCTGTGAACGGGCATGGCTCGGTCAGGCCGGGCGTGCGGGGCCGATCGCCTCAATAGCGGCGAAAGTTCCACGCTACGAGGGCAAGGCGTGGACAACCCATGCGTCAGGCCGCCGGGACGATCTTGCCCGGGTTGAAGATGTTCTGCGGATCGAGCGCCTTTTTCAGCGCACGCATGGCATCCAGCGCTTCCGCGCCGAGCTCGGCTTCCAGGTATTTCTGCTTGCCCTGCCCGATGCCGTGCTCGCCGGTGCAGGTGCCGCCCATCGCCTGCGCTCGCTCGACCAGGCGATGCATGAACTCCTCGCCGCGCGCCATCTCTTCGCTGTCGTCGAGGTCGCAGACCAGCGAACAGTGGAAGTTGCCGTCGCCCACATGGCCGACGATCGGCGACAACAGGCCAAGCCGCTTCAGATCGTCCTCGGTTTCGGTGACGCAATCGGCCAGCCGCGAGATCGGCACGCAGACATCCGTCGCAACCACGCCGGCGCCGGGGCGCAGCGCCTTCACCGACCAATAGGCGTCGTGCCGCGCCTGCCACAGCTTCGTGCGGTCCTCGGGCCTGGTGGTCCAGGAAAAATCGCCGCCGCCGCACTCCCTGGCGATCTCGCCGAAATTCTTCGACTGCTCGGCCACCTCCGCCCCCGTGCCGTGGAATTCCAGCAGCAGCAGCGGCGTCTCCGGCAGCGAGAGCTTCGAATAGGAATTGCACGCCTTGACCTGCTCGGCATTGAGCAGCTCGATGCGCGCGACCGGGATACCGGTCTGGATGGCGAGGATCGTCGCCTGACACGCGCCGCGCACGGTTTGAAACGAGCACGCCGCCGCCGCAATCGTCTCGGGGATTCCGCGCAGCTTGATCGTCAGCTCCGAGATGATGCCGAGCGTGCCCTCCGCACCGACAAAGAGATGGGTGAGATCGTAGCCGGCGGAGGATTTCTTCGCGCGCGTGCCGGTGGTGATGATCTCGCCGTCGCCGCGCACGACCTTCAGCGCCAGCACGTTCTCGCGCATGGTGCCGTAGCGCACCGCATTGGTGCCGGAGGCGCGCGTCGAGGTCATGCCGCCAAGCGAGGCGTCGGCGCCGGGATCGATCGGGAAGAACAGGCCCTGGTCGCGCAGATACTCGTTCAGCGCCTTGCGGGTGACGCCGGGCTGGATCACGCAATCCAGGTCCTCGGTATGCACTTCGAGAATCTTGTTCATGTCGCGAAGATCGATGCAGACGCCGCCCGCCGGCGCATTGACCTGGCCCTCCAGCGAAGTGCCGGTGCCGAACGCAATGACGGGCACGCCGTTTTTCGCGCAAATCCGCACGACGTCCTGGATGTCGGCGGTCTCCTGCGCCATCACGACCGCATCGGGCGGCTGCGGGGCCAGCCATGTGGTGGTATGGGCATGCTGGTCGCGCACCGCCTGCGAGGTGATCAGCCGGTTGCCGAACCGCGCTGCCAACGCATCGATCGCGCTTTTCAATGCCTGCGGCTGCGGCCGCTTCAGGCTGCTGGTTGTCGTCGTCGCCACTTCAGGTTTCCTCCCGGCCTTGGGAGACGGTGGCAAAGGTTATATAAGGGGTCAAGAACCAGATTGCGCCATCAGGGAGTGACGATGACGACCGCGACCGCCGCCCGCGACATGAAGCTGCCGACCGCCCCGTTCGTGTCCTCGGTGATGCAGATCGAGCCGCAATGGATCGACTATAACGGCCATCTCAACATGGCCTATTACAACGTGATGATGGACCGCGCCATCGACGAGCTCTGGCTGCAGCTCGGAATCGGGCCGACCTATATGAAGGAGCGCCACGGATCGACCTTCACCGCCGAATGCCACGTGCGCTATTTGCGTGAAATCCATCTCGGCGATCCCGTGCAGGTGACGGTTTACCTGCTCGGCGCCGACGAAAAGCGCATCCATACGTTTGAAGAGTTGCGTCACGCTACCGAAGGATGGATTTCCGCCACCTCGGAGAACATCACGCTGCACATCGACATGGGCGCCCGCAAGGTAGCTCCGTTTCCCTCCGACATCCGCGCCCGCATTGCCGCGATCGCGAATGTCCACGCCGCGGTGCCGCGGCCGGAGGGCATCGGCCGAAAGGTGGCGATGCCCTCCAAATAGCAGGCCTGCGCTATACTCTCAAGCGTCCGCGGACCACTCCGAAGACGGCCGAGACCAGGAACAGCACGATAGCGATGAAGAAGATGATCTTGGCGATTTCCACGGACGCGCCCGCAATGCCGCCGAAGCCGAGAACGCCGGCAATCAGCGCGATGATCAGGAACGTTAGAACCCAGCTCAACATGGCTTTTTCCTCTTTCTCGCGGGCGCGCTGCGGCGCCTCGGTGTGCCGGGACAATGCAGAGCAGAGAACGCGAGTTCCGCGGCTGAAACGCCGAAATTTCTTGGCCGGGCGGGAACGAAATCCTAGGCCGATCGAGGGCGATACAACCTGTCAAATGCGCGGATTGAGCCCTATATGACCGTCAATCCCTGCTAAGAAGGCTCCCCTTCACCTCCCCGCGGTGCCATCGTGGGGAAAATGCGATCGTAATGACTGAGCCGAGCAAAATGCCCCACGCAAGCGTCCCCGATCACCAGCCCGCGGCTGGCGGGATTGCCGCGCGTGCGCGCGCCGCGGCCGGCCCGCAATATCTTTCCGGCCTCAATCCCGAGCAGCGCGAGGCAGTGGAGACGCTGGACGGTCCTGTGCTGGTGCTGGCCGGCGCAGGTACCGGCAAGACGCGCGTGCTCACCACACGCATTGCCCACATCCTCAGCCAGGGCCGCGCCCGGCCGCATGAAATCCTCGCCGTGACCTTCACCAACAAGGCTGCGCGCGAGATGAAACTGCGCCTCGGCCAGATGCTCGGCCACGCGGTCGAGGGCATGGCCTGGCTCGGCACATTCCATTCCATCGGCGGCCGCATTCTGCGTCACCACGCCGAACTCGCGCAGCTCAAATCCAACTTCACCGTCCTCGACGTCGACGACCAGGTGCGGTTGTTGAAACAACTCCTGCAGGCGGAAAACATCGACGACAAACGCTGGCCGGCGCGGATGCTGGCCGGCCTGATCGACGGCTGGAAGAATCGCGGCCTGATGCCGTCACAGGTGCCGCCCGGTGAAGCCGCGGTGTTCGCCAACGGCAAGGGCGGCAAGCTCTATACCACCTATCAGGAGCGGCTGAAGATTCTCAACGCCGCCGATTTCGGCGACCATCTGCTGGAGAACATCCGCATCTTTCGCGAGCACCCCGACGTGCTGCGCAGCTACCAGAACCGCTTCAAGTTCATCCTGGTCGACGAATATCAGGACACCAACGTCGCGCAGTATCTCTGGCTGCGGCTGTTGTCGCAGGCGCCAACACCTTCGAAGGCGCCTGCCACACCCACCGTCATTCCGGGGCGCGTCGAAGACGCGAACCCAGAAGCGGGAGATTCGTCAGCGCGAGATTCTCAGGAGCGCGAGGGCGCTCCAAAGTTCGAGGCTTCGCATCGCCCCGGAACGACGGATTTGCCTTCACCGCCCACGCCCCCCAAGAACATCTGCTGCGTCGGCGACGACGACCAGTCGATCTATGGCTGGCGCGGCGCCGAGGTCGACAACATCCTGCGCTTCGATCATGACTTTCCGGGCGCCAAGGTGATCCGCCTCGAGCGCAATTACCGCTCGACCGGCCACATCCTCGCCGCAGCCTCGCACCTGATCGCCCACAATGAAGGCCGGCTCGGCAAGACGCTGCGCACCGAGGACGTCGACGGCGAGAAGGTCACCGTCACGGGCGCCTGGGACTCGGAAGAAGAAGCCCGTGCCATCGGCGAGGAGATCGAGGAGCTGCAGCGCGCGCAGGAAAATCTCAACGAGATCGCCATCCTCGTGCGCGCCTCGTTCCAGATGCGCGAGTTCGAAGACCGCTTTGTCACCCTCGGCCTGCCTTATCGCGTCATCGGCGGCCCGCGCTTCTACGAGCGTGCCGAAATCCGCGACGCGCTGGCGTATTTGCGCACCATCAATTCCCCGGCCGACGACCTCGCCTTCGAGCGCATCATCAATGTACCCAAGCGGGGCCTGGGCGATGCCACCGTGCAGCTGCTGCACGACCACGCCCGGAAACGCCGCATTTCGCTGTTCGACGCCGCCCGTGCCGTGGTCGAGACCGACGAGTTGAAGCCGAAGGCGCGCGGCTCCCTGCGCGATCTCGTCGCACAGTTCGACCGCTGGCGGGCGCAGAGCGAGGTCACCACGCACACGGAGCTTGCCGAAATCGTGCTCGACGAAAGCGGCTATACCGAGATGTGGCAGAAGGACCGTTCTGCGGACGCCGCAGGCCGGCTGGATAACCTGAAGGAACTGGTCCGCTCCATGGAGGAATTCGAGAACCTGGTAGGGTTTCTCGAGCACATCGCCCTCGTCATGGATCGCGAGGACGGCGCCCAGGAAGAAGCCGTGTCGCTGATGACGCTGCATTCCGCCAAGGGGCTCGAATTCGAGAATGTCTTCCTGCCCGGCTGGGAGGAAGGCCTGTTCCCGAGCCAGCGCACCCTCGACGAGCAGGGCCGCGCGGGGCTCGAGGAAGAACGCCGCCTCGCCCATGTCGGCCTGACGCGCGCGCGCCGCCGCGCCAAGATTTTCTTCGCGACCAACCGCCGCATCCACGGAACGTGGTCGACCACGATTCCCTCGCGCTTCCTCGACGAGTTGCCGGCGCAAAACGTCGAGATCACGGAATCCAAGGGCGGCTCCGGTTGGGGCGGTGCCGGCGGGTACGGCCCCTCGCGTTTCGACAACGTCGAGTCATTCGGCTCCAGCTACACCACGCCGGGCTGGCAGCGCGCCCAGGCCAACCGCGCCCGTCGCGGCGGCCAGGCCCGTGGCGGTTTCAGCGAGGACCAGTCGTCGTTTTCCTCCGGCTTCTCGCGCAGCAAGCGCGGCCCCCTGGTGATCGAGGGCGAACTGGTGGCGAAATCCACCTCGGTTTCCGAATTCTCGCTGGATGACCGCGTCTTCCATCAGAAATTCGGCTACGGCCATGTCGTGAAGATCGACGGCAACAAGCTCACCATCGCCTTCGAAAAGGCCGGCGAGAAGAAGGTGGTCGACAGTTTCGTGGAACGGGTGTGACGCGCCCTGTCGCCGCGGCAACAGTGCCGTGGACACCCGTTCGGACGCCTTTCGTGGCTCTTGACCCCCGGCGAAATCATCGGTTGAGATGTCCCCATGGTCCGGGGCGCGATTTTCCTGTTCGTGGCATTGCTGGCCGCGCCGCCTTTGGCGGTGGCGGAGACGATGAGCTTTGGCGACGCGGCGGCCATGCTGGCTAAGGGCTGCGGCGCAGAGATCACCGCCAATTGCCGCGGCGTCAATCTCGACTCCAATCGCCTCAAGGAATGCCTGTCGCGCAACCGGGACGTGACCTCGCCCCAATGCAAGGCGGCCTACCTGGAAGCCTTTGACGCCATCCAGAAGCGCATCGCAGCGCGCGTGACGGTGGCCAACGCCTGCACGCGCGAGATCGTGAAGATCTGCCACGGCTCCACGAAAGAGACCAGCAAATCGGTGCCCTGCCTGATCACGGCGAGCGGCGTCAGCCGCAACTGCAATCAGGCCATGGTCGACGCGGGGTATCGCTGATGCGAGCCTTGCGTTGCATCGGCCTGCTCGTAGCCGGCGTTCTCGTGTCGCTGGCGGCCGCGCCTGCTTCCGCCCAGAACGCGCCGGCGCGCGACGACATCGTCGCCAAGCTCGAAAAATACCAGGACGACCTCGAGCTCGACGTCCCTGCGTTGCGCCAGCAGGTGGCCGAGCGCTCGAAGAAGCGCGGCAGGAGCGAGCCGCCGCCGCAGAAGCGCCTGCCGATCGCGCCTGACCTGAACAAGCTGCCGGCCTTCAATTTCGACATCGTGTTCGATGTCGACACGCCCATCGTCCAGCCGGAATCCTATCAGACCGTCGGACGGATCGCCGATGCGCTGGTGCATTCCTCGCTGCTGCCCTACACCTTCCTGGTTGTCGGCCATGTCGAGGCGAACGGAAAACGCGAGGCCAACGCCATCCTCAGCCAGCGCCGTGCCGATGCGATCCGCGAAATCCTGGTCAACACCTTCAAGATCTCGGCCAAGCGCATCCAATCGGTAGGTCTGGGCGAAGAGCAACTGCTGGACTCGGCGCGCCCAACCGCGCCGGTCAACAACCAGATCCAGATCATGACGCTCACGAAGATTCCGGAATCGACAGAGCAGCCGGCCGCCGCGGCACAGGCGAAGAAGCAGCCGGCGAAGAAGAAGAAATAGCTGCGTGTGAACGGCAGGCACGGCTGACACGTTAAACCCGACAGAGCCGAGCCATGACCCACTACATCGCTATCATCGAGGATGCCGTACCGGCTTACGCCGTTGGCGTTTGGTTTCCGGACCTGCCCGGTTGCACTTCCGGCGGCGACGACATCGATGAAGCGCTTCGCAACGCGCCGGAGGCTCTGGAGCTGTACGCGGACAGCATCGAGGAAGATGGCAAATCATTACCTCGTCCCCGAACGTTGACGGAGCTGAAGGCCGATCCGGCCGTCGCCGATGATCTCAAAGGACACATCTTTGCCTTGATCGAGTTGCGCGCCCGCGTACACGCGGAGTGAACCTTTAGGCCGCCGCGACGATTGCAGAACCTGCTTCTGCTTCCTATCTGATTTCGACCCTTCCCTTCCGGCCTGGCATACCAGCGCGTTGCCGGCCCCTCTCCATCCAGAGTGCGATCGATCAAGCCTCATGTCGTCCGTCATCTCCGTTGCCAATCTCTCCAAAGTCTACGGCTCCGGCTTCAAGGCGCTGAACAACATCAATCTCGACATCCGGCGCGGCGAGATCTTTGCGTTGCTGGGCCCCAACGGCGCCGGCAAGACGACGCTCATCAGCACGATCTGCGGTATCGCCAATCCGACCTCAGGCAGCATCACCGTCGGCGGCCACGACATCGTCAATGACTACCGCGCGGCCCGTTCGATGATCGGGCTGGTGCCGCAGGAACTGCACACCGACTCGTTCGAAACGGTCTGGGCCACCGTCAGCTTCAGCCGCGGCCTGTTCGGCAAGCCGAAGAACCCGGCGCATATCGAAAGGGTGCTGAAGGACCTCTCGCTCTGGGACAAGAAGGATTCAAAGATCCTCACGCTCTCCGGCGGCATGAAGCGCCGCGTCATGATTGCCAAGGCGCTGTCGCACGAGCCGCAGATCCTCTTCCTCGACGAGCCGACCGCCGGTGTCGATGTCGAGTTGCGCAAGGGCATGTGGGAGGTGGTTCGGCGGCTGCAGGCATCGGGCGTCACGATCATTCTGACGACGCATTACATCGAGGAAGCCGAGGAGATGGCCGACCGTATCGGCGTCATCAACAAGGGCGAGATCATCCTGGTCGAGGACAAGGCCGGACTGATGGAGAAGCTCGGCAAGAAGCGAATGACGCTGCATTTGCAGCACAGGATCGATGCGATTCCTGCCGCGCTCGCCCCCTACAATCTTCACCTGTCTGGTGATGGAGACAGGATCACCTACGATTACGACACCAAGGGCGAACGCACCGGCATCACCAGTCTGCTCAGCGACCTCCGTGATGCCGGCATTCGTTTCAGCGATCTCGATACCGAACAGTCTTCGCTGGAAGACATCTTTGTCAGTCTGGTGAGGAAGTCATAATGAACTGGCGAGCCATCCAGGCCATCTATCTCTTCGAGATGGCGCGCACCTGGCGCACGCTGCTGCAGAGCATCGTCTCGCCGGTCGTCTCCACCTCGCTCTATTTCGTGGTGTTCGGCGCCGCCATCGGCTCGCACATCGCCGAAGTGGAAGGCATCAGCTACGGCACTTTCATCGTGCCGGGCCTCGTGATGCTGTCGGTGCTGACCCAGAGCATCGCCAATGCCTCGTTCGGCATCTATTTCCCGAAGTTCGTCGGCACCATCTACGAAATCCTTTCGGCACCGATTTCCTATTTCGAGATCGTGGTCGGCTATGTCGGCGCCGCCGCCACCAAGTCGATCATCCTCGGCCTGATCATCCTCGCCACCGCCGGGCTGTTCGTACCGCTGCACATCCTTCATCCCTGGTGGATGCTGGCCTTCCTGGTGCTGACCGCCTTCACCTTCAGCCTGTTCGGCTTCATCATCGGCATCTGGGCCGATGGGTTCGAGAAGCTGCAGATGATCCCGATGCTGGTGGTGACGCCGCTCACCTTCCTGGGCGGCAGCTTCTACTCCATCAACATGCTACCGGAGGGGTGGCGCACCATCGCGTTGCTCAATCCGGTGGTCTACCTGATCAGCGGCTTTCGCTGGAGCTTCTCCGAGATCGCCGACGTCAGCATCTGGCTGAGCCTCGGCATGACACTGACCTTTCTCGCCATCTGCATGGCGCTGGTGTGGTGGATATTCCGGACCGGATACCGGCTGAAGAATTGACGGCCGAACATCAACGACAACTCGCGAAAAAGTCAGGGCCACTCATTAACGATCCGCACCGTACCACTGGAACCAAACCCGGAATCCGGGCATATTGGTTGCCGGGGACGGAGAGCCGCGGCGCCAGCCTGGAGGCCAGAAGTACAATGCGTTCCTTTCTCGTCGCTTTTGCCGGACTAACGCTGCTCACCACCGGCGCAGACGCCAAAGTCGCCATCACCGTGGACAAGAACAACCAGCAGATGACCGTCGTGGTCGACGGCGTCGAGCGCTATCGCTGGCCGGTGTCGACGGGAATTCCCTCCTACGAGACGCCGAACGGCTCGTACCGCACCTTCCGCATGGAGCCGGACCATTACTCCAAGGAATTCGACGATGCGCCGATGCCGCACTCGATCTTCTTCACCAAAGCCGGCCATGCCATCCACGGCACGGATTCGGCAAGCAGGCTCGGCAGCCCGGCCTCCCATGGCTGCGTGCGGCTGTCGCGCGCCCATGCCGCGACGCTCTATGCGCTGGTGAAGGAACAGGGCGTGCTCAATACCACGGTGACGCTCACCGGCTCCTCGCAAATTGCGCTGGCCCGCAACCCGCGCGGCCGCGGCACAACGGCCGTCGCCCGCCGCGACTATGAGCAGCAGCAACAGTACAGCGACACCGGCGAACCCGTCGTCATCACGCCGCAGGGGCGCTACGCGCCGCAGACACGCCCCAACGACGGTTACATTTATCCCGCGGACGGCAGCTCCACCGACCGGATCTATCCGGCGCCGCGCCGCGCGCAGATCTATCCGCGGCAGCAGCAGTACTACTACGACCAGGGCTCTGCCCTGGCGCCGCAGGGCTATTATTACCAGCCGCGGCAATACTACCAGCAGCAGCGCGGCTACACCTATCAGGATTGACGGGCGGGCCTACTGCTCGCCCTCACGCAGGCGCCGCCACAGCGCGCCGACGATATTGGAGTAATCGTCGGTCCAGACCCGCTGGTTGTCCTCCGCCTCGGTCAGCGTCCACTTGTCGGATGAGGCGAGCTTGCCGACATCCGCCTCTTCACGCGCGGAAACCACAACCGTGGTCGAGAAGATGTACTCGGCATCCCGCCCGGTATCTTCGCTGTAGACCCAGCTCTTCAGATCGTTGGCATCGGCAATGCCGACCACCACGCTCTCCAGTTCAAGATGCCGGTTGGAGACGTGCATCACGACAGCACCGTGCGGCGCCAGCTTGTCCTTGTAGATCTCCATCGCCTCTTCGGTGGCGAGATGAATCGGGATCGCATCCGACGAATAGGCGTCGACGATGATGAGGTCATAGGTGCCGCTCGGCTCCTTGGCGAAGGTCAGCCGCGCGTCGCCGATCACGAGCTTCAGGTCGGGATCGCATTTCTGGATGTAAGTGAAGTATTTCGGATCGCGGGCGCTATCGACCATGGTCTGGTCGATCTCGAAGAACTTCCAGTCCTCGCCCGGCTCGGAGGCGCAGGCGAGCGTGCCAGATCCCAGTCCGATCACCGCCACCTTCAGCGGCGCCCCCTTGCGCTCGCGCATTGCGGTGATGGCCTGACCGATGCCGCCGTCCTTGTGGTAATAGGTGATCGGCTCCGGCCGGCCAGTCACCGGCGTGCCGTCGTCGTTCCTGAATTTCTCGGCGCCGTGAATGGTCGTGCCGTGCATCAGCACGTGATACTGGCCGTTCGGCGTCACCACGATCTTGTGCACGCCGAAGAAGCTGCGCACGGTCTCCACGCGCCCGTCGTCATTGGGATAGGCACGCAGCAGCACCAGCGCCACCACAACAGTGGCGAAAATCTTCCAGCGGTCGCCGTTGAGGACGACCGACAGCAGCGCGGCGAGCGCACCGACGCCGCCGATCATCCAGACGCGGTTCTCCTCGAGCCAGGCAAATACCCTGCCGCCATTGTAGGCCGGCAGGATCAGCGCTACCGCGATCGCCGCGAGCAGCGGCCAATACCACTGCGTGATCCGCGGCAAGCGCTCGGGAGTCGGCGGCCGGCACAATGCCGCCAGCGCCAGCAGGATCGGATACTCCGCAACCCAGGAGAAGACGTAGGGAGCGATCAGGCCCGCGAACAGGCCGCCGACCATGCCGCCGAACGACAGCGCGACGTAGAAGCCGGTAAGATATTTGGCGGCCGGACGCGTG
>JAEZEU010000051.1 GCA_023432885.1 Pseudomonadota bacterium
GTCCATGCGCGCGCGATGGTCCTCGCGCGTCAGCAGGTCCTTGAACTCTTCATACGAGATCTGTTCGGTGGCCTCGCCCAGTTCCTCTGCCCGCCAGGCCGCCTTCGCTTCGCGCGCGGCGGCGGGGCGATCGCCAGCGGCGAGATAGGCGCGCGCCAACGCGAAGCGTCCCTTGGCGGTGAGGGGTGTATTGCCGGCAAAGAAGGCGCGGATGGTGGCGGCATCCGGCTTCTCCTGCCACAGCCGCGCCTCGGCGCGGCGGCGCATCAGCGCATTGCTCGGCCAGGTAGGATTGCCGGCGACGAACGCGGCGAAGCGGGCAAAGCGTGCCCGCGATGTTGGATGGCGCAGGATGAACCATTCGGCGAGCTTCTGCCCCGCCGGATCCTGGATCGCTTTCGCCGCTTCGGTGGCGTCGTCCGTCTTGCCGTCGCGCGCCAGGTCAATCACCTTCTTCACGATGGCGAGGTCGCCCGTCAGCGGCGGCGTCGACGGCTTTTGCTCGTCATCCTCGTCGGCGGCCTGCTGTTTGCCGCGCTTGGCGGTAGCCGCTTGCTTCCCGGCCTTGCCCTTGCGAAGCGCGGCTTTGCTGGGCGTTGCCTTCTTGCCCTCCGTTTCGCGGGCGGCCTTGCCGGGCGTGGTCGCCGCACCCTTCGGCGCCGGCTTCTTCGCTTCCTGCTTCTTCACCTCCGGCTTCTTTGCCGGTTGGGTCACGCGCTGCTTCGCATTGGTTGCGGCCTTCGCCGCTCCGGCGGGAATCGTCAGCCAGCACATCGCGCATAGCGCGATCAGGGCACAAATGTCGGAGAGACGCTTCGCGTGGGTCTTTGCCATGCGCTACCTTGAAAGGTTAAGGGAGTGGGCGCGGGTACGTGATGCGGCGAAGCGGCGTCTTAGCACGCTCGGAGCTGATTTGTCCGGTCGTTGCCTCCCGGAAAACACTGGTTGGCTGCATAAAATCGCCGTAATGTAGGACTCGCGTGGTTGCCGCGGCGTGATTGGTAAACATCGATTTCGTCATTGCTTGGGCAAGAGTGACGCGCGTCTTCGCAGGGGCCCCGGCATCCGCCTCTTCCTTTGCAGGCAGCAAAGGTGCGAATGGCGGAACCCTGGCCGCGTCAAGGCTTCGCCGGCTTGCGGCACTCGCCCGCCGGAGCTTCAGCGAGAGCGGGACGAGCCCGCGATGACGAAGGAAAGGTGAGCCGCGTCGCCGCGACGCAGTTGCTTGGCCTTGCGGGGCGGGTTCCCGCATTCCTATCTCAGTGCATGATCCGGAAAATTGGTGACCGGTTTTCCGCGAGATCATGCGCCCACAAAGGGCCGAGGATGGAGACATGAACTATTTCCGCACCGCGCTTCTGCTCGCAGGCCTCACCGCGCTGTTCATGGGCGTCGGCTTCCTGATCGGCGGCAAGAGCGGCGCTCTGATCGCGCTCGTCATCGCCGCGGGCATGAACCTGTTCAGCTACTGGAATTCCGATCGCATGGTGCTGTCGATGTACGGCGCCCATGAGGTCGACCGCAACACCGCGCCCGATCTCTATAACCTGGTCACAGAGCTCGCCTCTCGCGCGCAGCTGCCGATGCCGCGCGTCTTCCTGATGGACGAGGCTCAACCCAACGCGTTCGCCACCGGCCGAAATCCCGACAATGCCGCGGTTGCCGTCACGGTCGGCCTGATGCAGCAGCTCTCCCGCGAGGAGCTCGCCGGCGTGATCGCGCATGAGCTCGCGCACATCAAGAATCACGACACCCTGATCATGACCATCACCGCGACTATCGCGGGCGCCATCGGCATGATCGCGCAGTTCGGCATGTTCTTCGGCGGTCACCGCAACAGCAATTCGGGCCCAGGCATCATCGGTTCGCTCGCCATGATGATCCTGGCTCCGCTCGCGGCCATGCTGGTGCAGATGGCGATCAGCCGCACACGCGAATACGCCGCCGACAATCTCGGCGCGCGCATCTGCGGCAACCCGATGTGGCTGGCCTCCGCGCTCGGCCGCATCCAGAACGCCGCGCACCAGGTGCCGAACTACGACGCCGAGCGCAATCCTGCGACCGCGCACATGTTCATCATCAACCCGCTGACCGGGCAGGGCATGGACAATCTGTTCGCGACGCATCCATCGACGGAGAACCGCATCGCTGCGCTGCAGCAGCTTGCGGCGGAGCTGGGCGGGCAGGGCGGCATGCCGATGGGCGGGCGCAGCTCTCCGCAGCGTGGACCGTGGGGCGGCGCGCCCCGGCGCGGCCCCTGGGGCTAGATTTCTGAGCCGGCGGGGGTTGCCTGCGCAAGGATGCGCGTCAACAATTCACTTCTTCCGATCCGTTGCCGGCGCAAATACCTGATTGGCCGGCGGCGGCTGGTCGGCGGGCAGCGTCATCACGACATAGCTGCGGTCCATCGACACGTGGCAGGCATTACAGCCGTCGGTCAGCTTGCGCATTGAGGCGGCGAACGCGCGGCTGTCGCGCGCCGCGAGCGCATCGGCGACCGAGAGCAGCGGCTCCTGCATCGTGGTGACATTGCTCACGGGGATTCCGGGGTAGAGGACGGCAGCCTCGGCCAGGCTGTCGGTCAGCTGGCGCAACTGATAGGCCGCCAGCTCCCAGTTCTTCGCTCTGCCGGCATACCACAGCTTCAGATGTTGATTCTGCGCGGCGCTCATCAAGGCGGCGAGTCGGGGCATGTACTGCTTGATGTTGAGACTGGGCGGGAAGTCCGATTGCGCCATCGCGGTTGTGCCCGCGCCCGCCAGTACCGCAACAGCAACGCACCAGCTTCGGAATTTCATGTGTCGGATCCTCGTTGAGAGAAGCACAAACTAGCAAGTCACGGCTTACTTCCCTTGCGGTGGATCAACTCGGCAAGCACTGCTTTCATTCGACCGGCCTGAGAAGATTCCCAAGCTCTACGCTCCCGCAGCCGATGAATCGCGATCACGACCGACTTTGCGATTTTAACCTTTACAGCGCGGGGCAACCGCACGGTCATTTGCCTTTGAAACTCGGCAGTTTTCGAGTTTTCATGACATTTCGCGGCGGTCGCGCCTGGCGCCACGTTTATACGGAGTTGCTTCGAGCAAGCGCCTGTGCGAACCCGCGATCAGCCGCTGGCCGATGAAGGCCTGTTTCCATGACATTCAAATTCGAAAGGAGCGACCTGGATGGGTCTGCGACCAATTCTTGTTGTAGCTGTACTTGTTGGTTCGTCGCAGGTTGCTGAAGCTGCCGAGCACTCCGTGCTGCGTCGCGTTTCCTGCCCCGTGGTTCGGTACTACGTTGCAAAGTATAGTGTCGGTGCAGCGGAGGCGTGGGCTCGCAGCAAGGGCGCAAGCGAGGCAGAGATCGAGTCTGCTCGGCGTTGCCTGAAGGGCTCCCCGGTACTCAACGCGCGGTACTGACGCAGCAGTCGGATCAGAGCAATACAGAGATCGCCTTCGGGCGGTCTTTTTGTTTGGTGTGCAGCCAAGCGGTCTCCGGATGAGACTGCCCATCATTCGAAAGGCACAGCTCATCGTCGTGCCTGCTTCGGATCTCATTCAGGTCCACTGCAGGTCCCCCTGAGCGCCGCGGCGGAAGGCAATCAGCATCTCACACCGGGCTAGGCGGGCTACCCGATCTGCTATGTGCGGTTTCGGTCACAGAGATCGTCTGCTGGCCTACTGGATCCGTCGGTGTCCCGAGGAACTATCTGGCGGTTTGGGATTGTCTATTGGCGAGTCGGTACACGAGTGTTGCACTCGTTCGGTCGACGCCACTTTTACCGATCGCGTGAAGACCACGAGCGAGACACGTCGAGCTCCTGCACACTGTTCGAAAACGCCCAACCTGAGAGGAGAGTGCAATGCGCAATAAGCTTTTGGCCGCTCTGGGCGGCATCGCCATCGCCGGCGCTGTGTTGACGCTGGCCACGAACGAAGCGTCGGCAAGGTTCGGTGGCGGCGGCTTTGGAGGGGGAGGCTTCCGGGGAGGAGGAATCGGCGGTGGCGGATTCGGCGGTGGCGGGTTCCGAGGCGGCGGCTTGGGAGGTGGCGGCTTTGGGGGTGGCGCCTTTCGGGGTGGAGGTTTCGCCGGTGGCGGATTCAGAGGCGGCTTACCCGGTGGCGGGTTCAGGGGAGGCTTACCCGGCGGTGGGTTCCGAGGTGGCTTCGCCGGTGGCGGCCTCAGGACTGCCGGAATCGTGGGACGCCCCGGCCTGGGTATTGCAGGTCGTCCCGGTTTCGGCGTCGGGGGCCGTCCCGGATTCGGCGTCGCAGGCCGTCCCGGCTGGGGGGGAGGGTGGGCCGGCAACCGTCCCGGCTGGGGCCGCTGGGCAGGAGGTCGTTGGGGAGGAGGTCGCTGGGGATGGGGAGGTGGATGGGGCTGGCCGCTTGCAGCGGGGCTCATCGCCGCCGGAGCGTGGGGTTTTCCGTACGGCTACGGAGGCTACGATAGCTGCCTGGTCTGGGACGGCTTTCAATATATAAACGTCTGCTATCCGTCGTACGGCTACGCCTTCTATTGGTAGCAGGTCCTGGGGACGCTCTCTTTCCGGAGCCGGCACACGGTTGTGTCGGCTTCGGCTCATGCACATTCGGCGTACGACTACGAGCCCAGGACTTCCGCACGAACTGCGGGCGCAGTCAGCACCTGGGTTTTCGTGCGCCCTTCGATTCCAAGAGAGGGCCGACGGAAATGCAAAGCCCGGGCGAAATGCGCCGCGAGAACGTTGTCGGCTGTTGAAGTCCCGCTTTGAGCTACTTATGCGCGCTCCAGTTGCCCCAGCTCACATTCTTCAGACTTCCGAAGTCCGTGCCCAGCGGCCGCCGCGTCTGCCGCTCATGGGCGGCGATGCACTTCTCGCTCTCCGCGATTTTGCGCTCTAGTTCGAAAATGGCTTTCTGGACATTGCCGATCTTGTCGTGCTGGCCGCTGAAGCGCGCGATTTCCAGCGCCTTCAGTTCCTCGCGGTTCTTTTTCAATTGCGCGCGGTGCCAGGCGATCCGGCTGTCATTGTCGGCCATGCGAGTTCCCCTGATTCGCCGGCCAAGATAGCACGGCGGAGGCGGGTGATTCTGCCGGGATTGAGTCGCAGGCTTGGAAGTCACCCTGCCCGCTTGGGCGGAGCGGTCGCCGCGCTCCTGCGCCGCGGGTAGGGGGCGCTCGCGTGTCCCTGACCGATTTCGCGGAGGCAACCTCACCTCCACGCCCTCCTCGCCAAAGCGCTGGGAGTGGCGGCGCTACAACTCCCTCGCATTGGAAAACGCAAACGAACTCACCCGCCGCGTGTTCTCGTCCAGGATCAGCGTGCGCGTGATCGGCGGCTCGGCGCGCTGGCTGCAGTTCTCGCGCTCGCACAGCCGGCAGTTGACCCCGATCGGCGTGCCCTCGGCCTTTTCCAAATCCATGCCGGTGGCATAGACGAGTTTCGAAGCATGGCGGATCTCGCAGCCGAGACCGATGGCAAAGCGCGGCTGCGCCAGCGGATGCGGGGCGATCGGCCGGCGTACCATCTGCGCGATCGAGAAGTAGCGCGTGCCATCCGGCAGCTCGATCACCTGTTTCAAGAGGCGATCCGGCGTGTCGAACGTCGAATGCACGTTCCACAATGGACACGTGCCGCCGAATTTCGAGAACGGGAAAGTGCCGGAGGAGAAGCGCTTCGACACGTTGCCGGCATTGTCGACCCGCAACAAGAAGAAAGGCACGCCGCGCGCGTTCGGCCGCTGCAGCGTGGTGAGGCGATGGCAGACTTGCTCGAAGCCCGCGTTGAAGCGCTGGGCGAGCACATGCACATCATAGCTCAGCGTCTCGGCAGCGCCGAGGAACGCGGCATAGGGCATCATCACGGCGGCGGCGTAATAATTGGCGAGGGTGATGCGGTAGAGCCGCCGCGCTGTATCGTCGAGCGGGCCGGACCTGCCGGCGATAGCCTCGATCGCCGGGCCGCATTCGGCGAGCGCAATCTGGAAGGCGAGCTGGAAGGTGCGCCCCGGTCCGTCCACCAGCTCCGAGATCAGCAGCTGCCGGCGATGCCGGTCGAAGCGGCGCAGGGTCTCGCGCATCACGTCGACCGGCATGATGCGGGTGACGACGGAATGTTTTTCGCGCAGCCGCGTGGAGAGCGCGGCGAACAGTCCGTCGGCCGCGACGTTCAGCTCGTCGCGCAGGTTCTCCGCGGCCGTCTCCAGCTCCGGAAAATAATTGCGGTTGGCCTCGATCAGCTCGCGCACCCGCTCGATCGGGTTGGCCTCGAACTGGCTGCCCTCGCGGTCGGCCATTTGCGCGGCGACCAGCGTCTCGCCCCGCCTCGCCTCGGTATAGGCGGCGTAGAGCCGCTGCAGCGAGTGGGTCACGCCCGGGCAGAGCTCGGCGAGATCGCGCAGCTCCTGTTTGGGAACATCGATCTGCCGGAACAGCGGATCGGAAAAAATCTCGTTGAGCTCCGCGAAGAAGCGGTCCTCGTCGGCGGTCGCGAGGTCGCGCAGATCGAGGTCATAGGTTTCCGCCAGCCGCAGCAGCAGCTGCGCCGTCACGGGACGCTGGTTGCGCTCGATCAGGTTGACGTAGCTCGGCGAAATCCCGAGCCCCTCCGCCATCTGCGTCTGCGACAGGCCCAGCTGCTGCCGGATGCGCCGGAAACGCGGCCCTACGAAGAGTTTCTTTCCGGAGTCAGAGGGCACAGTGACCTCTCGTAGGTTTCTATGACAAAATTTACAATTTTACATTCATGACAAGTTCATATGTTACACTGCATCACCAATAAAACGCAAGCTCTCTGTACGATAAATGGAATCTCGCGTTTAGCTTCCAGCACGCATTTCGCAATGCATTGTCAAGAATGTCGCTGAGGAGACTAGAATGAATTACCAGCCACGTGGGATCAGTGAACAGTCGATCCAAGGACCGATGTCCTATCAGAGCGAGATTGAAGCCGCGGAGGCGCTCCTCAAGACCAAGCCCACCTGGAACGGCGTCACCGCCGAAGCCGTGGCACGCATGCGTCTGCAGAACCGCTTCAAGACCGGCCTGGACGTCGCTCGCTACACCGCGGCGCTGATGCGCGCCGACATGGCGGCCTATGACGCCGATCCCACCAAATACACACAGTCGCTCGGTTGCTGGCATGGCTTCATCGCGCAGCAGAAGCTGATTTCGGTCAAGAAGCACTTCGGCAAGACCGACCGCCGCTATCTCTATCTCTCCGGGTGGATGATCGCCGCCCTTCGCTCCGAGTTCGGACCGCTTCCCGATCAGTCGATGCACGAGAAGACCTCGGTGCCGGCGTTGATCGAAGAACTCTACACCTTCCTGCGTCAGGCGGACTCCCGCGAACTCAACGACATTTTCCGGGCGCTCGACGCGGCCCGCAAGTCAGGCGACAAGGCCAAGGAAAAGGCGCTGATCGAAAAGATCGACAACTTCCAGACCCATGTCGTGCCCGTCATCGCCGATATCGACGCCGGCTTCGGCAATGCCGAGGCCACCTACCTGCTCGCCAAGAAGATGATCGAGGCGGGTGCATGCGCCCTGCAGATCGAGAACCAGGTCTCCGACGAAAAGCAGTGCGGCCACCAGGACGGAAAGGTGACCGTGCCGCATGAGGTGTTCCTGGCGAAGATCCGGGCGTGCCGCCATGCCTTCCTCGAACTGGGCGTCGAAGACGGCATCATCGTGACCCGCACCGACTCGTTGGGTGCCGGTCTCACGCAGCAGATCGCCGTCAGCCACAAGCCCGGCGACATCGGCGATCAGTACAACAGCTTCCTGGATTGCGAGGAAGTGACGGCCGCCAACGCCAGGAATGGCGATGTCATCATCAACCGCAACGGCAAGATGATGCGTCCGAAGCGCCTTCCCAGCAACCTCTATCAGTTCCGTGCCGGCACGGGCGAAGATCGCTGCGTGCTCGACTGCATCACCTCGCTGCAGAACGGCGCCGACCTGCTCTGGATCGAGACCGAGAAGCCTCATATCGAGCAGATCGCCAAGATGGTCGACCGCATTCGCGAGGTGGTTCCGAACGCGAAGCTGGCCTACAACAATTCGCCGTCGTTCAACTGGACGCTCAACTTCCGTTGGCAGGTGTACGATGCGATGAAGGAAGCCGGCAAGGATGTCAGCAGGTACAACCGGGCCGACCTGATGAAGCCCGAGTACGACGATACGCCGCTGGCCATCGAAGCCGACGAGCGCATCCGCACCTTCCAGGCCGATTCGGCAAAGCGCGCCGGCATCTTCCACCATCTGATCACCCTGCCGACCTATCACACGGCGGCTCTTTCGACCGACAATCTCGCGAGGGAGTATTTCGGCGAGCAGGGCATGCTCGGCTACGTGAAGAACGTGCAGCGCCAGGAAATCCGTCAGGGCATTGCCTGCGTCAAGCATCAGAACATGGCGGGGTCCGACATCGGCGACGATCACAAGGAATACTTCGCCGGCGAGGCCGCTCTGAAAGCAGGCGGTGCTCACAACACGATGAACCAGTTCGTCTAATACGAATTGATCGGTCTGGGGTCTGGCCCGATGCCAGACTGATCACCCCACTGACAACAGGAGACAGAGAGATGACCACAGGCAGCAATTTCTGGGTGATTGGCGGCGAGTTCGGATCGATGAACTTCCACAAACTCGTGGAAGGGTCGGCCCAGGTCAAAGGTCCGTTCAAGACCCGCAAGGAAGCCGAAGACTGCTGGAAGGAAGTATCGCAAGAGCACCGCCACCAGGCAGGCGTCCGCTTCTCCATCGTCGAGGAGCCCCATCGCGCCACCGCCTGATCGGTTCTGTTCGGATCGATGTCCAAGGGCAAGCAGCCCCGTCCGGCGCAAGTCGGGCGGGGCTGCTCGCGTCTGGGGTCAAGTTCACCTTCTCCGCCCTTTGCGTCCGAACTAGCGAAGGGTTCGACGACGAGGACCTGGTAATACATTGAAATTAAATGACATTTGCGGAGCCGATACTTGCTGCTAGGTTAACGAAATGTAAAATGAGTCCCGAAAGAGCCTGCCATGTCAGATGCGCAAAATGCTGCCAGCCCCAGCGATAGCCCGATGCGGCTGCGCGATGCGCTACGCAAGGCGCGGATAGAGGCGGCCGACCGTACCGGCGTGGTCGTCGACTTGCGCGACGCCGAAGTCGCGCGGCTGGAAATCCTGAACGAGGCGCTCGAGCCCCTGTTCGCGCAGGTCCCGGACAACATCGACCTGTTTGATCGCGGCATCAGCCAGGGCGAAACGCCGCGGCTGTGGATCGACGTCGTGGCGCACGTCCTGATGGGCCGCGACAAGCGCATGTACCGCTTCGTGCAGGACACCCGATATGGCCGCATCGTGATCGCGGAATCGCACGACGTGTCGGTCGTAGTCGATGCGGTGACTGATTATGTCGCCCGACGCATGGTCGAGCGCGAGCACGCCCTCGTCGCAACGCCCGCACCGGAGCCGGAAGCCGCGCCAAAACGCCGCCGCGGCTGGGGCATGTTCTTTCTCGGTTTTGCCCTCGGGGTCATCGCGCTGTTCGGCTTCGCGATGTATGCGAGTCTCGGCAATTTCTAGATCAGCCGTACTTGCCGAATTTGTTTGACGCTCATCTCGCGGTCGATTCCACGCACGGTCTGCTCGACCCGCCAGCCGTCATTCGCGCGCTCGATCGAAAACATGTTGAAGGCCGCCGCCGGATAGTGCCGATGCGCAACCGCCGAGGCCGATGGCACGCCGACTGCCGGTATCTTGCCGCGCGGGCCCTCGATCCACATTGTCGAGTGGATGTGGTCGTGCCCGTGCAGCACCAGATCAACCCCATGCTGCCTGATCAGCGCACGAAGCTGCCGGGAATCCGTGAGCCGCTTCAGCCGCGACCTCGAGTGCAGGGGATGATGCACCAGCAGCACCCTGAACGCCTGTTCGGACGCGAGCTGCGCGAGCATCCTGTCTAGCGCCTGCAGTTGCGTTTTTCCAAGTCTTCCGGTCGCCATCAAGGGTAGCGTCGGCACCGCGGAGGAGACGCCGATCAGCGCCACCGGTCCGCGCTTTCGCACGAACGGAAAGAGCCCGTTCTCGCCCTCGACATCGCCGCGCAGATAATCGCTCCACGCTTCCGCTGCGCGATGTCTTGTGGCGCGCACATAGGCGTCATGATTGCCGGGGATGACGGTGACGCGCTCGGCCTCGCCGACGCTTTCCAGCCACTGCAGCGACGGTGCGAATTCCGCTTCCAGCGCCAGGTTGACGAGATCTCCGGTCACCGCGATATGGTCGGGCGCTTGCGCGCGCACATCGGCAACCAGCGCATCCAGCACCTCGCGGCGGTGATACCGGTGGCGGTTGCGGATCCAGTTCAGATAGCCCAGCGCGCGCTTGCTCGCGAGATCGCGCAGCCGCGCAGCCGGCAAGGGCGGCAGATGCGGATCCGACAAATGCGCCAGTGTGAACGCCATTGCCTTAAGTCCGGCCGGATTGCTCTTCCCTTCTATTGGCAAGGAGGCCTGCTTCGCGCAAGGATCAATCGCGGCCCGAGATCGGAAGAAGGCGCCTGACATGACCCTATCGGCCTTGCGCAAGCGGTTCGAACCGCTGCTGCGCCGGATTTTCCATCTCTATTGGCGCCTGGCGCGAGGTTTGACCCTCGGCGTCCGCGGTGTCGTGCTGGACGGCCAAGGCAACGTGTTCCTGGTCCACCACACCTATGTCTCGGGCTGGCAACTGCCGGGCGGCGGGGTCGAAGTCGGCGAGACCGTTCGCGACGCGCTCAGGCGCGAATTGATGGAGGAGGGCAGGATCGAGGTCCTCGCCGAGCCGGTCCTGCACGGGCTGTTCTTCAACCGGCACGTCTCGCCACGCGACCATGTCGCCATCTATGTCGTCCGGGAGTTCCGGCAGGATCGGCTGCCCGAGCCCAATCGGGAAATCTCGGCTTGCGGATTTTTTGCGGTCGATGCGCTGCCGTCCGATACCACCGAAGGCACGCGGCGGCGGATTGCCGAAGTCGTCCACGGCCTGCCTCCCATCGCGACCTGGCGATGAGCCATTGCTTCGGCGCGACGCACCCCCTAGAAGCAGGCTGCGCGTGGGACGGGGCACCAGCCATGAAGCTTGCCAAAATCATTGTCGGCGTTCTCTTGCTTGCGGTGCTGGCGAGCAACATCTTCGCGATCTCGCGCTGGAACGAAAGCCGCGGCGTCTATGACGACATCTGCTATCTGCGGCAGGCGCATCTTTTCCAGCGCTTCGGGCTCGCTGGTTTCGATACCGACATTGCCAAGGACGACGACCGCTATCTCGCGGGCAAGTTGCGCGACATCGGTTACGCCCAATGGAACGACCCGACAATGGCGCCGTGCCATCCCTTCACCGCTCGGACGCAAAAGTACGTGCTGCAATATCCGCCGGGCACCGGCGCCGTGCTGGCGCTGTTTCCAGCGGGATTCCAGGTGATCCCGCTCTACGTCACGGCGAGCCTCTTCGTATTTGGTTTCGCCCTGTTGGCGCTGCTCCGCGCGTCGTCGCCGGCATCGCTGACGCTTGCTGCGGTCTTTGGTCTGACCGCCCTCTATCTGATGATCAACCCGACCAAGGCGAGCTACTCGATCGCGCCCACCATGATCGTGTGTGCACTGGCCGGCTTTCTCACTGCAAAGCTCTTCGGCTCCGAATCGTCGCGCGAGCGCTTGTGGCTTGCACCTGCAGCGGGTCTGCTGATAGGCGTTTCCGCCACCTTCCGGCTGCCGAACCTGTTGTTGTCGGCCGGTTACTGCATCTTCTTTCTCCTGGCTTTCCTGCGTGCGCGCAGCAGGCAGACATTCCTCGAGGGACTTTCCTTCGGCCTTGCCTTCCTGATCGGGATCGCGCCGACGCTGGCAGCGAACTGGATCAACGCGGGCACACCATTCGCGACCACCTATGGCAGCGTTGACGCCGTGCCGCCCGAGATCGACCTGACGGTGCTGCGGTCTTATCTCGTCGACGTCCAGTTCTTCCTGCTCGTCGCCGCCATTGTCTGGACGATCGCGATGTGGCGCCGGCCGGGCGCCCGCCAGGCGGTCCTTGTGGTGAGCGCAAACCTTGCCGTCAACATCCTCTTTTTCATGAGTCACCCGGTGTTCACGCCGTACTACACCGTCCCGATCAGCATGCTTTCGCTATGGAGCCTTCTGTTCACCACCCTCAAACCAGGCGAGACGACCGCGGATAATCCGGCGCTCGCCCAACCGGCCAAAGCCTGATTGCGGTATAAGGGTTTCATGGGCGGGGTTGATTCGATGGTGACACGGCGATGACCGCGGCGGAGTTGCGCATTGCCGTGCTGGTGCCGTGCTATAATGAGGAAGCGGCGGTGGCGACCGTCGTCGCCGATTTCCGCAAAGCGCTTCCGACCGCGACCATCTACGTCTACGACAACAATTCAAGGGACCGCACCGCCGCGGTGGCGCGCGAGGCGGGCGCGGAGGTGCGCAACGAGACGCATCAGGGCAAGGGACATGTGGTGCGCCGCATGTTCGCCGACGTCGATGCCGACGTCTATGTGCTGGTCGACGGCGACGCCACGTATGACGCGCCCAGCGCCCCTGTCATGATCGAAAAGCTGGTATCGGGGCATCTAGACATGGTGGTCGGCCTTCGCGTCGACCAGTCGGTCGCGGCCTACCGGCCCGGGCATCGCACCGGCAACTGGATGCTGACGACGTTCCTTGCCTCGGTGTTCGGCGAGGCCTTCAAGGACATCCTGTCCGGTTACCGAGTTTTCTCGCGCCGGTTCGTAAAATCCTTCCCGGTGCTGTCGGACGGTTTCGAGATCGAGACCGAACTCAGCGTGCACGCGCTCGAGCTTGCGATGCCGGTCGCCGAAGTCTCGACACCTTACTACGCCAGACCTGAAGGCTCATTCAGCAAGCTGAACACCTGGCGCGATGGCTTTCGCATCCTCGGCACCATTCTCAAGCTTTACCGGTCCGAGAAGCCGCTGCGTTTCTTCAGCGCGATCGGCGTCTTCCTGATGCTGGTCTCGATCGGGCTCGTGGTTCCCATCGTCGTCACTTTTCTCGAGGAAGGCATCGTGCCGCGGTTGCCGACAGCGGTGCTGGCGACCGGTCTCATGATCGTTGCCATGCTTTCGGTTTCGTCGGGGCTCGTGCTCGACACCGTCACGCGCGGCCGGCGTGAAATGAAGCTGCTCGCCTATCTGTCCCAGTCTCCGGTCGACAAACGGTGACGGCCGCGGGGAGATGGACCCCGCCTCCGGCAGATGCTATCCCCTGTGATCCTGTATGACGCGTTTTCTTGACGCGAACCAGTGCCGCCACTTCGCTTGAAAACGCCATGCCATGAGTGATCTTTCTCTGACCATCCTGCCTGAGAAGCCGAACGATGCGGATGCGATCGAGCGCCTGCATGAGCGAACCTTCGGTCCGGGCCGCTTCGTGCTCAGCGCCTATCGGCTGCGGGAGCATGTCGATCATCTGCTCGAGCTGTCTTTCACGGCGTGGATCGGCACGCTGCTGGTCGGCTCGGTGCGGCAGCTACCGATTTGTATCGGAGATACGCCCGCGCTGATGCTGGGGCCGCTCACCGTAGAGCCGCCGTTCCGAAAGCGCGGCGTCGGCCGCGCGCTGCTCGATCGTGCGCTGGCGGATGCGAAGAAGGCGGGACATCGTATCGTCGTCCTCGTCGGCGACGAGCCCTACTACAGCCGCGTGGGTTTCAAGGCAGTCCCAAAGGGCAGGGCGACCATGCCGGGGCCGGTCGATTACACTCGGCTGCTGGCGGCAGAACTCGTCGAAGGCGCGTTCGACGGCATTTCCGGCGCGATCCGGCCGGACTGGAGCAAGGCGAAGTAGCTTGTCCGCGACTTCTCTTTACCTCGCCCCGCTTGCGGGGAGAGGTCGATCGCGAAGCGATCGGGTGAGGGGGGCCCCCCGCGAGTCCCTTTGCAGAGACAGCCCCTCACCCCCAGCCCTCTCCCGCAAGAGCGGGGAGAGGGAGAAGAACTAGAACTTCAGGTTCATGAACGCCCGCACGCCAAGGCCCGGCAGCAGGACCTGGTCCTTGGTGTAGGAGACGGAATTGCGGATGTTCTCGTTCAGAAGATTGTTGCCGACCAAGCCGACATACATCTCACGCGCGCCGAACCAGCTTGGATCGAGCTTGGTCTTGTAGCTGACCTCGGCTTTCAGCAGATTGTATCCCGCGGTCGGCGTCTCCCCGACCGGTGCAACATCGTTTTGCGCGAACGCGTGAAGTAGTTTGACGCGGGTCAGCCAGTTGGCATCGCGCCAGAACAGGCCGCCGCCGGCGCGCACCCGCGGGATCCGCGGCGCGTTGGTGCCGTCGGTGAAGGTGGCGCGGACCACGTCGAACTGGCTCTCGATGCCCCAGATGCCGCCATTGAGCGGGCCGACATCGAGCTGGCTCTGGAATTCGCCGCCGCGGAACACGGCGTCGCGCTGCGAGTAGAATGCCTGGTTCAGCTCGAGGCCCGGGCCCGGCTGACACGCACTCTCGTCGCACGTATTGCCCGTCAGGCGGCGGAAGATGAAACCGTCGAACCTGGTGTAGTAGCCGGTGAGTTCGAACCGCAGCGGTCCTGTCGCACGCCGCAGCCCGACCTCGATCGACTTCGCGGTTTCGATGCCAAGATTGGGATTGCCGATGTCGAACGTGGCGGTGGCGTCGTGCGGACCCCGCGAGAACAACTCGGCCGGTTTCGGCGCGCGTTCGACATATTGAGCGGTCACGCTCGCCATCAGATCCCATGGCAGATTCTGGATCAGGCCGATGCTGGCACTCTTCGGTGTGAAATGCAGATTTTGCGGTGTGGCTGGTCCGATGCTGGCAGGATCAGTGGCCACGTCGAACACGAGGGGGATAAAGGCCGGCATTGTGCCGCTGAGATCGACGTGTTCGATGCGCCCGGCGACCTGTGCCTTCGTGGTTTCGCTGAACTTCAATTCGTTGAACACGTAGCCAGCCAACTTGTTGTTCTTGTTGGCGTCCCACAATCCGTTGAGCGGACTGGTTGGATCGTCCGGACTTGGAGCGGTCAGTTCCTGATGACCGGCCTGCAAGCCAAATGCCGTCGTGACGGCCGCAAAGCGGGCGTTGAACGGCATCAACTGCACCTCAAGGCGGCCGTCCTGTTCCCTATTGGTGAAGGTTTGCCGTACCCCGACCGAGAAGGGATCGGCAGGATCGGCAAGTCCGATCTCGTTATGCTTGTAGTCGACTGCGCCGAACCAGAACCTCACCGCGTCGATGGCGGCGCTGTCCGGCCGGTACTCTCCTTTGGAAGTGAACTTGGTCTGGCGTGCAGCGATCCGGGTCTGGTGATCGGCGCCGTCGACCCCGGGAATGCGGTAAAGCGAATCGTTCTGCGTAATCGCCGCACCAACGAAGCCGCCGTGGAAGACGTAGGAGCCGCCGATCGACGCACCGTCCGCCTGCGCCGCCGAGTTCGGCTGACGCCCGTTGAACGGCCGGCCCGGGACGAACAGATAGGGGTAGCTCGGGATGTTGTAGTCGGTCGACCTGCGACCGAAGGCGTCGGCATGCACGGCAAAATTCCCGGCGCCGGCATCGAGCAGAACAGCGCCCTCGGTGCCGCGGTCGACTGAGTTCACCGCAGTGCGTGTCTCCGCCGTCAGGCAAGGCGCCGATGTTGCATCCGCCAACGGCGCCTTGCTTGCCAAGCCGTAACTCCGGAACGGTGCTGCGGGGCAGACCGGGAGTGCATCGGGGATGCGGTTGTTGGTCGCGCTGACTACGCCGCCGATCGAAGTAGAGCCGTAGCGCAACGCCGCGGGGCCGCGCACTACCTCGATCTGATTGGTTGCCAGCGGATCGATCGGCACGAAATGATCTTCGC
>JAEZEU010000103.1 GCA_023432885.1 Pseudomonadota bacterium
AGGCTTTCGCCAAGAACGTGGTCGAGGAATACAAGCAGAACCAGGAGCGCTACGAGTTCCTGAAGTGGGGCCAGAAGGCATTCTCGAATTTTTCCGTCGTGCCGCCGGGCACCGGCATCTGCCACCAAGTCAATCTCGAATACCTCGCCCAGACGGTCTGGACCAGGAAAGAGAAGATGACGGTCGGCAAGAAGACCGGCACGTTTGAGGTCGCCTATCCCGACTCGCTCGTCGGCACCGACTCGCACACCACGATGGTGAATGGCCTCGCTGTGCTCGGCTGGGGCGTCGGCGGCATCGAGGCGGAAGCTTGCATGCTCGGCCAGCCGCTGTCGATGCTGCTGCCGGAAGTAGTCGGCTTTAAGCTCAAGGGCTCGTTGAAGGAGGGCGTCACGGCGACCGACCTCGTGCTCACGGTCACGCAAATGCTGCGCAAGCAGGGCGTGGTCGGCAAGTTCGTCGAGTTCTTCGGCCCCGGCCTCGATCATCTCTCGGTCGCCGACAAGGCCACTATCGGCAACATGGCCCCCGAATATGGCGCGACCTGTGGCTTCTTCCCGGTCGATGCCGCCACCATCGATTATCTGAAAACCTCCGGCCGCAAGGCGGATCGCGTCGCCCTGGTGTCGGCCTATGCCAAGGCGCAAGGCCTGTTCCGCACCAACAAGTCGGCCGACCCGGTGTTCACCGCCACGCTGACGCTCGATCTCGGCGACGTCGTGCCCTCGATGGCGGGCCCGAAGCGCCCCGAGGGCCGCGTCGCGCTGCCCGCGGTCGCCAGCGGGTTCGCTGCCGCACTCGCCAGTGAGTACAAGAAGGCGGACGATGCCGAAAAGCGCTACGCCGTCGAAGGCCGCAACTTCGATCTCGGTCACGGCGACGTCGTGATCGCGGCGATCACCTCCTGCACCAACACCTCCAATCCGAGCGTGCTGATCGGCGCAGGTTTGCTCGCGCGCAATGCGGCCGCCAAGGGCCTGACTGCCAAGCCGTGGGTAAAGACCTCGCTGGCGCCGGGCAGCCAGGTGGTGGCGGAATATCTCGCCAACTCCGGCCTGCAGAAGGATCTCGACAAGGTCGGCTTCAACCTGGTCGGCTTTGGCTGCACCACCTGCATCGGCAATTCCGGCCCGCTGCCGGAAGAGATATCCAAATCGGTCAACGACAACGGCATCGTGGCTGCGGCCGTGCTCTCGGGCAACCGCAACTTCGAAGGCCGCGTCTCGCCCGACGTGCAGGCGAACTATCTCGCCTCGCCGCCGCTGGTCGTGGCCTACGCGCTCGCCGGCACCGTGACCAAGGACCTCGCAGTCGAGCCGATCGGCAACGGCAAGGACGGCAAGCCGGTGTACCTGAAAGACATCTGGCCGACGTCGAAGGAGATCAACGCCTTCATGAAGAAGTATGTCACGGCCGCGATCTTCAAGAAGAAATACGCCGACGTGTTCAAGGGCGATAGCAACTGGCGCAAGATCAAGACCACGGCCAGCGAGACCTATCGCTGGAACATGAGCTCGACCTATGTGCAGAACCCGCCCTATTTCGAGGGCATGAAGAAGCAGCCGGAGCCGATCACCGACGTCGTCGACGCCCGCATTCTGGCGATGTTCGGTGACAAGATCACCACCGACCACATCTCGCCGGCCGGATCGATCAAGCTGACCTCGCCCGCCGGCAAGTTCCTCAGCGAGCATCAGGTGCGCCCGGCCGATTTCAACCAGTACGGCACGCGGCGCGGCAACCATGAAGTCATGATGCGCGGCACATTCGCCAACATCCGCATCAAGAACTTCATGCTGAAGGGCGCCGACGGCAACATCCCCGAGGGCGGCCTGACAAAGCACTGGCCCGATGGTGAGCAGATGTCGATCTACGACGCGGCCATGCGCTACCAGGAAGAGGGCGTGCCGCTGGTGGTGTTCGCCGGTGCCGAATACGGCAACGGTTCCTCGCGCGACTGGGCGGCCAAGGGCACTCGCCTGCTTGGCGTGCGTGCGGTGATTTGCCAGAGCTTCGAGCGCATCCACCGCTCTAACCTTGTCGGCATGGGCGTGCTGCCGCTGACGTTCGAAAACGGCGCCTCGTGGTCATCGCTCGGCCTGAAGGGCGACGAGAAGGTGACCATCCGCGGGCTGCAGGGCGATCTCAAGCCGCGCCAGACGCTGACGGCGGAAATCACCTCCAGCGACGGCGCGAAGCAGGAAGTGCCGCTGCTCTGCCGCATCGATACGCTCGACGAGCTCGAGTACTACCGGAATGGAGGCATCCTGCATTACGTGCTGCGCAAGCTCGCGGCGTGATGTGATCCGGGACTTGTGAGATGGCTCACTGCGAAGTGAGTGGCAGGTGGAAAGAAGGCGGCCTATCAAGAGCCGCCTTCGCTCGTGCTTGGGGGGCGCACGAGCTGCCCGTACAACTACGGTAAACCATTTTGGCGATGCGAAAACTCCGGACTTCCTCATGAAAGCGTTAATGGCCTGTCGTTCTGTTTCGCGCTGGTCAGGCGCGGTGGGTATTTGCGCGATCGTCGCTGTCATCCGCCCCGTCCACGCCGAGCCGAAGGCCGTGGTGGAATTGTTTACCTCGCAAGGCTGCTCGTCCTGCCCGCCGGCTGACAAGATTCTCGGCGAGCTCGCGAAAGACCCGTCGGTGATCGCGCTAAGCCTGCCGATCGACTACTGGGATTATCTGGGCTGGAAGGACACGCTTGCCGATTCCCGCTTCAGCGCACGCCAGAAGGCCTATTCGCATGTGCGTGGAGATCGCGATGTCTACACGCCCCAGGTGATCGTAAATGGTGCCGCGCATGTGATCGGCAGCGATCGCGCGCGCATCGAAGCCGCGATCAAGGACACCGGCAAGACCGACAAGGTGATGTCGGTGCCGGTCACAATGACGCTGTCCGGAAAGCAGCTCACCGTCTCTGTGGCAGCCGGCAAGGAAGGCACGCCGGCGCAGGGCGAGGTCTGGCTGTGCTCGATCTCGAAGGCTGTGCCGATCTCGATCGGGCGCGGTGAAAATCGCGGGCGCGAGATCGTCTACCACAATGTGGTACGCAACCTCCTGAAGGTCGGCGACTGGGATGGCACTCCGGGAAGCTGGACCGTGCCGCTCGACAGCGTGATGCGCGAGGGCATCGATGCCGCGGCCGTGCTGGTGCAGGACGGAAATCGCGACAAGCCGGGTGCGATGCTGGGCGCAGCGTTCACGTCGCTGCATTAGCCAACTGGTGATTTCAAGGATCGGCGTAACCGTTGTGGAACCGAGCTTCCGGTGCTGTGGCTTCCGTAACGGGAGGGATTGCAGCGCTGGCCGTACGCGGTGCCCAATAAAGAAAAGGACCAACTTTCGTTGGCCCAGTCACTAGGGTCAGATGCCTCGGAGGATCGACCCCGTGCGATAGACCCGATCCCGACGGCCCCGGGGGGCTGGGGGCTGAGGAATCCGGAACCGAAAGGACCGGGTCAACGCAGAATCACTTATGTCAAGTGGGCACGGCAGGCGGTTGGCGGAAGTGGGGCAGCAATAAGATTCGCCTAACGATCCCGTTACCCGTCTTTTTGCGGGCATGTGGCGGATTCGCGCGACGCCGGGGTATGTATTGAGCGCCCCTTGCGGTGAAGCGCAGTCGGCGCGATCATGTCACTGGCATGACGATCCTGAACCGAAGGGCCGCGAGCGCAAACTGGGCTCCAGTTTTCGGAACAAGGACCGTCATGGAGACGACCAGGAGGCGCTCCATGAGCATTTCGGAGGACACTGATCCAAAGGAGCTTCGCGCAGCGGCGCGACCCGCCGCTGCGAATGCGCCGCCCAATCGTGTTACCTTCAACCGTCTCGAACTCAATCGCATCCTGAATCTCTACGGGCGCATGGTCGCTGACGGCGAGTGGCGCGATTACGCCATCGACTTCCTGAAAGACCGCGCCGTGTTCTCCGTTTTCCGCCGCTCCACCGAGGTTCCGCTCTATCGTATCGAAAAGGACCCGCGACTCGCGCGCAAGCAGGGCATGTACAGCGTGATCTCCGCGACCGGTCTGATCCTGCGCCGTGGCCACGAGCTCGATCGCGTGCTGCTGGTGATCGACCGCAAGCTGGCGGTGGTGTGACGCGCTTTCTGCCCTCGTCCTGAGGTCGAGTGTATCGCGGTCTCGAAGGATGGCGGCGGCGGAGCGGGCCTCATGGTTCGAGACAGGCTTCGCGCTCCTCACCATGAGGGCTGGACAGCTTTATCGCATCCCGTTCTCATCTATCGGCACTGTGGTCGCGCCAGGCCCAAGGGCACGCTGCATCATGACGGTGTCGAGCCAACGTCCGAACTTGAGGCCTACATTCGGGTGGGTTCCAATCATCTGGAACCCGCAAGCGGCATGCACGCCGACCGATCCGGCATTGGCGGAATCGCCGATCACGGCGATCATCTGGCGGTAGCCGAGCCGCTCGCATTCCTCGATCAGCCGGTGCAGCAGCCGAAGCCCGATGCCGCGGCGGTGGATCGCGGGCCTGAGGTAGATCGAGTTCTCCACCGTGAAGCGATAGGCCGGCCGCGGCCGGTAGGCGCCCGCATAGGCATAGCCGGCCGCCTCCCCGTCGAGGGTCGCGACGAAATAGGGGTAGCCACCCTCCGTCAGCGCGCGGAACCGCCGCGTCATCTCGGCAAGATCGGGCGGGATCAGCTCGAATGTCGCGGTGCCATGGAGCACGGCGTGTTCGTAGATTTCGGTGATGCCGGGAAGGTCGGCCTCGGTGGTCGGCCTGATTTCAAGGGCGGGCATGGGCGCAAGATATCAGCCGATCCATCCTGATCAACGCTCTTTCCGCTCGGTCGCGCCCGGCCCTGCCGTCTTTGCTGAGGATTCGGCGGCCGACCGTACTCGTGGTCCGATAGCCTTGGCGAAGACGGCTGCCAGGGCATCCACGTCTCGGGTCTCGCGGGGCATGACCGGCCATGGCGAAAAGGGAGGGCAAACAAAAAAGCCCCGGCGGTTAGGCCGGGGCTTTGTTCTGTCTGGTTAAGTCGGCGCTTAGTCGCGCTGACCGAGCAACTGCAGGAGCAGCGTGAACAAGTTGATGAAGTTCAGATAGAGCGAGAGTGCGCCTGAGATTGCTGCACGCTCGGCAATGTCACCGCCCTGCGCGGCGTAGCCATAGATATAGTCGTTCTTCAGGCGCTGGGTGTCCCAGGCGGTGAGGCCGGCGAACACGAGCACGCCGACGACCGACACGACGAACTGCAGCATCGAGCTGGCCAGGAACAGGTTGACCAGGCTCGCGATGATGATGCCGATCAGACCCATGAACAGGAACGAGCCCATCCCGCTGATGTCACGCTTGGTGGTGTAGCCCCACAGGCTGAGCGCGCCGAAGGTCGCCG
>JAEZEU010000107.1 GCA_023432885.1 Pseudomonadota bacterium
TTCGGCAAGCCGCTGCTCGAATTCCAGAACACCGCCTTCAAGCTCGCCGAGCGCAAGACCGAGGCGATGATCGCCCGCGTCTTCGTCGACTGGTGCGTCGAGCGGCTGGTCGCCGGCGATCTCGACACCGTCACTGCCTCGATGGCGAAATGGTGGTGCTCGCAGAAGCAGGTCGAGACCGCGGACGAATGCCTGCAACTGCACGGCGGCTACGGCTACATGCAGGAGTACCCGATCTCGCGCATGTTCATCGATTCCCGTATCCAGAAGATCTATGGCGGCACCAACGAGATCATGAAGCTCCTGATCGCGCGGTCGCTTTGAATGGCGCTTAGTTGAACGCCATGCCGCCGCTCATCGCGACCGTCTGGCCGGTCATGTAGGGATTGTCGATCAGCATCATCACGGCCTTTGCCACTTCCTCCGGCTGGCCGAAGCGGCCGAGCGGAATGCGGCCGACGAGCTGCGGCTGGCCCTTCATCATGTCGGTCTCGATCAGCGAGGGGGCGACCGCATTCACCGTGATGTTTTCCTTGACGAGGCGGGCGGCATAGCCGCGCGTCATGCCCTCCATGCCGGCCTTGGACGCATTGTAGTGCGGCCCGATGGCGCCCGCGCCGCGTGCCGCTCCGGACGAGATGTTGACGATGCGGCCCCATTTCTTCGCGCGCATGCCCGGCAGCACGGCCTGGATGCAAAGGAACGCCGACTTCAGGTTCACCAGCATGGTCTGGTCGAAATCGGCCTCGGTGAGATCATCGACGCCGCGGACGATGGCGATGCCGGCATTGTTGACGAGGATGTCGACCGGGCCGAGCTCCGATGCCGCCCGCTGGACCATGGCCGCGACCGCATCCGATCGGGAGACATCGGCGCCGGCGGCGATGGCGCGGCCTCCGGCCTTGACGATGTCCTTTGCGAGGGCCTCTGCCTCGGCTGCGCGTTCGCGGTAGTTGACCGCGACAGAGCAGCCCGCCTCGCCCAGGGCTTTCACGATCGCCGCGCCAATGCCCCGCGATCCGCCGGTCACCAGCGCGACATGCCCGCGCAAACTGAACGTCCTCATCGGTTTCCTCCGTTCTCAGGCGGCGCCCAGAAGCACGACGCCCACAATGATCGTCGCGCATCCCGCCACCCGCCAGCCGTTGACGGGCTCGCGCAGGATCAGCATGCCGAAGATCGCACCGATCATCATCGACATTTCGCGCGCCGGCGCCACCAGGCTGAGCGGGGCGCCCATGTCCACGGCTGTTAGCACGAGGATGTAGGACAGCGGCGAGAACAGGCCGACGCCGATGGCAAGCCGCCAATGCCCCTTCATGCGTTCTCTGGCATGGGAGACGTTCCTGAGCACCAGCGGCGCGAGCATGAAGAAGCGCAGGAAATTGGAGAACCAGTCGAGCAGCACCGGGTGAATGCCGAGCACTTTGACACCATAGCCGTCCACCACCGTGTAGGAGGCGATCAGGGAGCCGGTGCCCAGACCCCAGCGCACGCCTTCCTGTCCCTTGGGCTGGCGAAAGGCGGCGAGGTTGCCCTGGGTCGAGATGCAGCCGATCCCGGCGACGACGGCAACGAGGCCGAGCACGCCGAGCGAGGTCGGCGGCTCCCGCAGCAGGATGAAGGCGCCGATCGAGGACAGCAGCGGCCCGGTGCCGCGTGCGATCGGGTAGACCACACTGAGGTCGGCGACCTGATAGCCGCGTTGCAGGCAGAGGCTGTAGGCGAGGTGGATGGCTGCGCTGGCGACCAGGCACAGCGCGATCGGCCAGCTCCAGATCTGCTCACGGGTGGCGAGCAGCCAGATCACCCAGGGTAGGTAGGCGGCCGTGGCCACCAGATTGTATGCGAAGACGAAGGCCGGACCGGCGGCGGCCGCGCGCTTGGCAAGCAGGTTCCAGCTTGCATGGATGAGGGCCGCAATAACGACAAGGGCAAGGGGGACGAACGACATGAGACCTCCGGGGCGTGACGCCACGACGCTGATCTCGACGTCTCCTCCTCTGGGTTTTTGCCCCTCGGGTGCAGCCGCGGGTTCTGCTGGACCGCGGTCTCCGCAACGCTTGGACCTGCAACGGCCAAGCCGTCCGGAACCCTAGTTGCCACTCAGTCGATCGAGGAAAAATATCCTTCGAAGCCGTGGCAGGGTCAAGGCGCAATTGCCTGATATCAAAGGACTATGCATGCAGCACCGTCACTTCACCTGAGCTTTCAGCGAAGTGACGAACACCTCATAACGGACGGTCTTGCCGGCGAACTGATGCGACGGTTTCGGCGTATCCAGCAGGGGTGCCGCGCGCAGAGGCCATTTCAGCACCACGCGCTCACGCGCCGAGGCGAGCGCAACCCGCATCAGGTCATCGGCATCCTCATCCGCGCCGACCATGGCGGAAAGCTGTCGCATCTCCTTTTTCACCAAGGCCGTATTGCGCCGTGGCGGATGCATGGGATCGACGATGACGACGTCAGGCTTCAGTTCCGGCAGGTGGTCGCGCGCATCGCCATGGATCAGGGTCATGCGGCTGACGACTTCGGCAAGATCGCCCGACTCCGCCGCGGCTCGGGCGAGGCCGCTCTTGAGGAGCGCATGCACCTCGGCGGAGCGCTCGAACAAGGTGACCGTGGCGCCCGCGGATGCGAGCAGGAATGCGTCGCGGCCAAGCCCCGCCGTGGCATCGACAACGGACGGAATCCGATCCCTCCTGATCCCGGCGGCCCGGACCAGCGGATGGCCGCGCTCGCCGCCGCGCCGGAAACGGTAGCCGACGGCGCCGCCGGCAAAATCGATGCGAGGTTGGTCGATCTTGTCAGCCATCACTGGCCTGGCCAGCATTGATCGCCGGGCGCGATGCGGTTCACGGCGATGTCGTAGGGGCACAACTGGTCGGCAAGGCCGCGGGTGTAGGGGGTCATGCCGGCTTGGCCATCGCAATAGATCGAGGGGCAGCTGCGGCCCTTGAGCGCGGCGGCGGCGCCGATGGTGACCATGCGGCCTCGCAGCGGGCTTGGGCGTGCCTTTGCGGAGATCACCTTGCGGCCAAGCGTATTTGCAGCGTCGAGCGAAGCGGTCATTTGCACTCCAAAGTTGCCCGGCAGCAGGACGGTAACCGGCCGTTTCGCGGCTAGCCCCGGCGCGGCCGTCGGTCTAAAAGGGGGCCATCCCACCATCTATTTCAACGCAAAATCAACAACAGGGAGAGTCCGTTGGCCTATTCCAACACGCAATTGTTCATCGGCGGCAAGTGGCGGCCGGCCCAGTCAGGGAAGGTGATCGAGGTCGTCAACCCCGCCACCGAAGAGGTGATCGGCACCGTGGCGCATGCCAGCCAGGCCGACCTCGACGAGGCCCTGGCCGCGGCCGCCGCCGGCTTCAAGGCCTGGCGGGCGGTCGCGCCTTTCGAGCGCTGCCGGATCATGCGCAAGGCCGCCGCGATCATGCGCGAGCGCAATGACGAGATCGCGCCGCTGCTGACGTTGGAGCAGGGCAAGACGCTCGCCGAGGCCAAGATCGAGGCGATGCTGGCCGGCGACGTGATCGAATGGTTCGCCGAAGAGGCCAAACGCTCCTATGGCCGCATCATTCCGGCGCGTGGACCCGGCATCTACCAGCTCGCGATCAAGGAGCCGGTCGGCCCGGTCGCGGCGTTCACGCCCTGGAATTTCCCGATCAACCAGGTGGTCCGCAAGCTTTCCGCGGCGCTGGCCGCCGGCTGCTCCATCATCGTCAAGGCGCCGGAGGAGACCCCGGCGTCGCCCGCGCAACTGATCCGCGCCTTTGCGGACGCCGGCGTGCCCGATGGCGTGATCAACCTCGTCTATGGCGTGCCCGCCGAAATCTCGGAATACCTCATTCCGCATCCGGTGATCCGCAAGATATCCTTCACCGGCTCGACCTCGGTCGGCAAGCAGCTCAACGCGCTGGCGGGACTGCACATGAAGCGCGCCACCATGGAGCTCGGCGGCCATGCCCCGGCGATGGTGTTCAAGGACGCCGACGTGGCCACGGCGGCGAAGGTTCTTGTGGCGGCGAAGTATCGCAATGCCGGACAGGTCTGCATCTCGCCGACCCGCATGCTCGTGCAGGATGACGTGTTCAAGGAATTCGTCGACAAGTTCGTCGAAGGCGCCAAGGCCATCAAGGTCGGCAACGGCATGGATGCCAGCTCAAGCATGGGATCCCTTGCCAATCCGCGGCGCGTTACCGCCATCGAGGGCATGGTGCAGGACGCCGTCAGTAAGGGCGCCAAGCTGGAGACCGGCGGCCACCGCGTCGGCAACAAGGGCTATTTCTTCGAGCCCACCGTCGTCAGCGACGTGCCGAAGACCGCGCGCGCCATGAACGAGGAGCCGTTCGGGCCACTGGCGCTGATCTCGCGTTTCTCCAGCCTCGACGAGGTGGTCGAGGAGGCGAACCGGCTGCCCTTTGGTTTGGCGTCGTACGCCTTCACCAGCTCGACCAAGACCGCAACGGCCATCGGCTCGCAGGTCGAGGCCGGCATGATGTCGATCAACAGCTTCGGGCTGGCGCTGCCCGAGGTGCCGTTCGGCGGCGTCAAGGATTCCGGCTACGGCTCCGAAGGCGGCACCGAGGCCATGGAAGCCTACTTCAACACCAAGTTCATCTCGCAGACCGGGGTCTGAGCGGCTCGCGGGAAGGGAAGATTCGACTCTATGGCCGCGCCCGGAATCACCGGGCGCGGCTTCTTTTATAGGGTTTTTTGAACGAATCACTTTGCCGCGTTATGGTGAAACCGGGCTGCGGAACAGCAGCTGCGCGAGAATCCGCGGCAAAATAAGGCATTTCTTGCACTGCGACGGCGGTTTTTTACCAACATTGCTGTGCAGAATGTCGAAAAAGCCTGTATTTTAAGGCGTTTTCAGCCATATCGTGCGGCTTCCAGAATCAATGGAGCAATCATGGCCACCCAACTGTCTAAGTCGCAGCTGATCGAAAAGATCGCGACCACTACCGAACTGTCCAAGCGGGACGTCAAGAACGTGATGGATTCGCTTGTGGACGTCGGTCACAAGGAGCTGAAGAAGAACGGTCTGTTCCTGGTGCCGGGCTTCGCGAAGTTCGTCGTGATCAAGAAGCCTGCGACCAAGGCGCGCAAGGGCACTAACCCCTTCACGGGCGAGGAGATGATGTTCAAGGCCAAGCCGGCCCGGAAGATCGTCAGGGCCCGGCCCGTCAAGGCTGCCAAGGACGCAGTCGCCTGATGACGAAAAGGCCCTCGGCGACGGGGGCCTTTTTGTTTTGGGGGCTTGCCGCGGGGCGCGGACTTCAGACCACCGGAGAACGTCCGCCATCAACATTGATGGCGGTGCCGGTGATGTAGGATCCCTGATCCGACGCCAGGAAGCAGGCGAGATTGGCAAATTCCTCTGCCGTGCCCATGCGCCCCATCGGCACCGCCTTGGCGAGATCGCGGGTGAAGGCGTCGAAGTCGGTATCCGGTGCCGTCCTGGCGTGCCGCTGCACCCATTGATCGCTGACGATCAGGCCGACCAGCATCGCATTGACGAGGATGTTGTGCGCGGCGCCTTCATGCGCCATCGCCTTGGTCAGCGCCATGCCGGCCGCGCGCGAGACCGAGGTCGGCGTCGAAGACGCCCCCGGTGCCTTGGCGCCGATGTTGAGCACGTTGATGATGCGCCCCCATTTGCGCTCCTTCATGCCCGGCCAGACCAGCCGCGAGAGGCGGATTGCCGCGAACAGTTTCAGGTCGAGGTCCTCCTGCCAGATCTCATCCGTCACGCTCTCGAACGGCATCGCGCGGGAGGTGCCGGCATTGTTCACGAGCACGTCGATCCGGCCGTGGTCCTTCACGATTCTGTCGTAGGTCGTGGAAATGTCTGAAGCTTTCGACACGTCGCAGACGTAATCATGAACCTGAAGGCCGTCCTTGGCGAGCTGTTCGCGCGCTGCCTTGAGGTCGGCCGCGCCGCGCGCGAGGATTGCGACCTTGGCGCCTGACTCGGCAAAGCGGCGGGTCACCGCGATGCCGATGCCTTTGCTCCCGCCGGTGACGACGGCCACGCGGTCCTTCATCGTGATCTGCACGGTGTTGCCCCTTTTGGTTGAGCGTGGTCCTTGCGGTCAAAACCGGTGCCCACTTTTACAGGACCAGGCTGTTTCTTGAGATCAGTTCTTCAGGGCTTCCAGCAGGTCATCCGCCCGCTCCGCCATCATCATGTGCCCGGCTCCTCGCAGCACCACGGTGCGCGCGTTCGGCACGGCGGCGGCCAGGGCCTTGCCGGCTTTGGCGGGCGTCATCATGTCGCGCTCGCCGAGAATGACGGTTGTGGGCACGGCGATGCCGGCCGCCGCTGTCAGGGCGTTCTGATAGGCGTTACAGGCGGAGAGGTCGTTGAAGAGCACGCCGGGCCGGCATTGCTGCAGCACTCGCTGCGCGCCGCTATGCATCCAAAGTCCCGGGGCGAGACTGCCGCCGAGCTCGGCCTTGAAGCCAAGGCCCCAGATAGAGACCATGTCGATGGCGGCGGGATCGTTGGCTTCCGCAGCCTTCAGCAGATCGGGGCCGACGGTCATGGCGGCAGCAGTGCCGATAAGACTTAGGCTCTCGACCTTTGCCGGATGCCGTGCCGCCGTCTCCAATGCAATCAAGGAGCCCATGGAATGGCCGACCAGTTTTGCCTTTGGCGCCCTGGCGGCATCGAGCAGGGCGGCGGTCCAGTCCGCCATGTCGGCGATCGTCGGCAGCGGCTTGCCGCCGGAGCGGCCATGCGCGGGAAGGTCCGGAGCCAGCACGGAATAGCCGTGATGGGCGAACCAGCGGCTGTGCAGCGCCCAGGTCGAATGGTCGAAGCCCGCGCCGTGGATCATCACGACGGCGGGCAGGGACGGATCGAACGGCCTGCCTCCGGTCGCCACGAAAACATCTGACCCGTTGACGGAAAGCTGCATGGCTCAAACCCTTTGCGAGGCGCGCAGCGCCTGTCCGAGATCGTCGATGATGTCTTGCGCGGACTCGATGCCGACCGAAAGCCGCACCAGCTCTTCGCCGATGCCTGCCGCCTTCAGTTGCGCACCATCCATCTGCTGATGGGTGGTGCTGGCGGGGTGGATCACCAGCGTCTTGGCGTCGCCGACATTGGCGAGGTGGCTGATCATCCGCAGCGACTCGATGAACTTTTTGCCTGCGGCCCGCCCGCCCTTGATGCCGAAGCTGACGATGGAGCCTGCGCCGTTCGGCAGCAGCTTTTTCGCAAGATGATGATCCGGATGATCTTCAAGCGCCGGATGCAGCACCCACTCCACGCCTTTGTTGGCCTTGAGGAATTGGAGAACGGCAAGCGTGTTCGCCATGTGGCGGTCCATGCGCACGCCGAGCGTTTCCACACCCTGCAGCAGGTGGAAGGCATTGGTCGGCGAGAGGCACGCGCCGAAATCGCGCAAACCTTCGGTGCGCGCGCGCATGATGAAGGCTGCCTGTCCGAACTGCTCGTCGAAGACGATGCCGTGGTAGCCCGCATAGGGCTCGGTCATCTGAGGGAATTTGCTGGACGCATGCCAGTCGAAGCGCCCGCCATCGATGAGCACTCCGCCGATGGCGATGCCATGGCCACCGATCCATTTGGTCGCGGAATGCATCACGAGGTCGGCGCCGAGCTCAATCGGCTTGCTCAGGTAGGGAGTAGCAAAGGTGTTGTCGATCAGGAGCGGGATCTTTGCGTCATGCGCGATCTGCGCCACTGCCGGGATATCCAGCACCTCGAGCCCGGGATTGCCGATGGTCTCCGCGATGATCAGCCGCGTGTTCGGCCGGATCGCGGCGCGGAATTCGTCGAGCGCGCGAGGTTTCACGAAAGTGGTGGTGATGCCGAAGCGGGGCAGCGTATGCGCCAGGAGATTGATGGTGCCGCCATACAGCGAGGCCGACGCTACGATATGGTCGCCGGCGTTCATCAGCGTTGCGATGCCAAGATGCAGCGCCGCCATGCCGCTTGCCGTGCAAACGGCGCCCACGCCGTTCTCAAGCGCTGCCAGCCGCTCCTCCAGCACCGCGGTGGTCGGGTTGGAGATCCGGGTATAGATGTGGCCGGCGCGCTCCAGGTTGAACAGCGCCGCTGCGTGGTCCGAGTCCTGGAACACGTAGGAAGTAGTCTGGTAGATCGGCACCGCACGCGAGCCGGTGACGGGATCGGGATGCTGGCCCGCATGCAGGCTCAGGGTCTCGAAGGCGGGTGGTTTGGGTGCTGGCATGGAGGTCTCGCTTGCGGGCGGAAGTCGCCGTGGGGTTTTGCCACAGTTCGGGGGAAACGCTAAGCCCTGGGGTGCGCACGGCGGGCATTCCTGCGAACTGCCAGTACGGCTTCCGTGTGGCGGGCCGCAAGGAAATTTCCCTGTAAAACGGGCCGGCGAATAGGTAGCCTTGTTGCAGTGCGTTCCGACTGTCAGTGCCAGAAAATGCAAATCAGAAAACTGCTTTCGGCATCGTTCATAGCAGTCGCCTTGCTGAAGCCCACGGCGGTGTCGGCGCAGCACGGTACCGGTACGGCCGAGGCCGAAATCCGTATCGGCAACCTCATGCCCTACACCGGTTCGCTGGCGGCGTTCGCGACGATCGGACGGGCGGAAGCCGCGTTCTTCACGATGATCAACGATCGTGGCGGCATCAACGGACGCAAGATCAATTTCCTTTCCCTGGATGACAGCGCTAGCCCCAAGGAGGCGGCGGAAAAAACGCGCGAACTCGTTGAGCGGAACAGCGTGCTCTTCATGTTCGGCTCGCTCGGTACGCCGGGAAATCTGGCGACCCGCGGTTACCTCAATGAGCGCCAAATTCCCCAATTGTTCATCGCTTCCGGCGACGAGGAATGGGCGCATCCGCGGAAATTCCCCTGGACCATGGGCTGGCAGCCGCCGTTCCGCGCCGAGGGGCGGATTTTCGCCAATTACATCCAGATCGCCTATCCGGGCCGGAAGATCGCCGTGCTCTGGGAAAACGACCAGTTCGGGCGCGACCTGTATCGCGGGCTGCGGGAGGGACTCGCCGAGACGGCCAAGCTGATCGTCGCCGATATTGCCTTCGACGCGGACGGTAATTCCATCGATGGGCAGATTCAAATCCTCAAGGACAGCGGCGCCGAGATACTGGTGTTCAACGGCACCCCCTCCATCGCGGCACGCGCTATCCGCAAGGCGGCCGAACTGGACTGGTATCCTGCGATTTTCTTGAACAACGCCTCCGCCTCCATCGCGAGCGCACTTCGGCCTGCCGGTCTGCAGAATTCCGTCGGCGTCATCTCGACAGCCTTCCTGAAGGACGCCGGCGACTCCATGTGGAAGGAAGACCCGGCGATCAAGGAATGGTCGGCCTTCATGGACAAGTATTATCCGGACGGCGACAAGGACGATGGCTATGCGCTCTACGGCTATGCCGCCGCCGAGACCATTGTGCAGGTGCTGACCCAATGCGGCGACGACCTGTCGCGCGAGAACGTCATGAAGCAGGCGACTTCGCTGAAGGATTATCGTAACTCCCTCCTGCTGCCCGGAATTGCAATCAATACGGGGCCGAGGGACTACCGGCCGATCAAGCAGATGCGGCTGGTGCAATTCGACGGCAACGCATGGCAGCCTATCGGCGACGTCATCGATAACGCCTTCATCACCGCGCCTGGTGACAATTGATCCTGTCCGCGCTCCGACTATAAGGGCGGTATGCACCCGGATATCGCAAGGCAGGCAATGTCGCCCAAGATCGATCCCATTACCCGCTCCGTCGTCCAGCACCGCCTCGGTTCGATCGTGAGGGAAATGGGCGAGGCGATGCTTCGCACCTCCTATTCGCAAATCCTCAATTCCAGCCGCGATTTTTCGCTTGCGATCACCGACACGCGCGGCCGCCTGATTGCCCAGGCCGAGCACATCCCCGTCCATGTCGGCGCGCTGCCCTGGGCGACGCGCGCAGTCGAGGAGCGCTTCACGGACATTGCACCGGGCGACGTGATCCTGCTCAACGATCCCTATCACGGCGGGAGCCATTTGCCCGACCTGACCGCCTTCGTGCCGGTCTTCGACGGCGGCAAGCGCCTGCTCTGGACCGTCGTGCGCGCGCATCAGAGCGACATCGGCGGCGCTACCCACGGCGCGTACAATCCGGACGCCACCGAGATCTACCAGGAAGGCATCCGCATTCCGCCGATAAAGCTCTATGAAGCGGGCAGGCCGCGCGAGGACTTGCTCGACCTGCTCGCGCTCAACATCCGCAATCCCCGCGAATTCCGCGGCGATCTCGCGGCGATGCTGGGCGCGGCGCACCTCGGCGAACGGCGGGTGTCGCGGCTGCTTGCCGAATTCGGCGCGCCCGTCGTGGAAGCCGCGATCGAGGCCATTCTCGATGCCGCCGAGCAGCAGGCCCGCGCCGTGGTCTCGACCTGGAAGGACGGCGTGTTCTACGGCGAAGCCTTTCTCGACGATGACGGCCATGGCCGCAGCGATATCCGCATCGCGGCGAAAGTCACGAAGCAGGGCAGCGATGTCGAAGTCGACCTCACGGAATCCGATCCGCAATCGACGGCTTTCGTCAATTCCTCGCACGCAAACATGCAGGCGGCAGTCGCCATGGCGTTTGCATATCTGATCGACCCTGACATCCCCAAGAATGACGGCGCGTTGCGGCCGCTGAAAGTGATCGCGAAGCAGGGCACCATCGTGTGGGCCGACCCGGGCCGGCCGGTGACGCTGTGCACCAGCCATCCTTCCAACGAGATCGTCGAAGCCATCGTCAAGGCGCTGTCGGCGTCCTGTCCGGAGCGCGCGATGGCGGGCTGGAGCCGCCGTTTCCGCATCGCGATCCAGGGCGAGAACCCGCGGAACGGTCGCAATTTCATCTGGCATATGTTCCAGGCGCGGCCCGGCGGCGGCGCGTCATCTGGCGGCGATGGTTATTCGTCGATCGGCGAGTGGCACAGCGTGGGCGGCCTGAAATTCGGCAGCGTCGAAGTAGCCGAAGTGCGTTTTCCGCTCTACTTCCGTCACCACGAATTCCGTTCCGGCTCCGGCGGCGATGGCCAATTCCGCGGCGGGCTCGGCGTCTCCCTCGATATGGTACTGGAGACGGAGAAGCCCGCGCTCGGCAACACCGCGGGCGAGGGTGTGCGGCACGGCCCTTGCGGCATGCTGGGCGGTGAGGACGGCGCGCCGCACCGTTATCGCCTCTTGTCGGAGGGGCGCCCGCCGCGCGAGCTGCGCACCAAGGAAGTTGGCATTGAGCTACACCCCGGCGATTGCCTGGAGATTCGCTCCTCCGGTGGCGGCGGCTGGGGGTCCCCGGAAAAGCGCACGGCGGAAGCGCGCCAGCGCGACGAGGAACAGGGCCTGACATCAGATCTTTCTGCGGAGCACCGGGCCTGACCATGTACACGATCGGCGTAGACGTCGGCGGCACCTACACGGACCTCGTCGCCTCGGATGAGGGCGGGCGCACGGTATTCGCAAAGTCGCCGTCGACGCCGGCCGACCAGTCGATCGGCGTCATGGCCGGCCTGGAAGAGCTGGCGCGGCGGCTTGGCGTCACGCGCGCGGAAATGCTGGCGAAGACGAGCCGCCTGGTCCACGGCACGACGGTTGCTACCAATGCGCTGCTCGAGCGCAAGGGCGCGAAGGTCGCACTGCTGACCACCGAAGGTCATCGCGACGTGCTTGAAATGCGCGAGGGTTTGAAGCCCGACCGCTACGATTTGCGTTCGCCGCCGCCGGAGCCCCTGGTGCCGCGCGAGCGCCGGCTTGGCGTGCGCGAGCGGCTGAAGGCCGATGGCAGCGCGGCGATCTCGCTCGATGCGCGTTCGCTGGATGATGCGATCGATGCGGCGAAGAAGTCCGGCGCCAATTCGATCGCGATCTGCTTCCTGCATGCCTATCTCAACCCGGCGCATGAACTGGCCGCGGTGGAGCACTTGCGGGCGGCAATGCCGGACGTGATCGTCTCACGCTCCAGCGATGTGCTGCCGCAGATCAAGGAATATGAACGTGTCTCGACCACGGTGGTAAACGCCTATGTCGAGCCGGTGGTGCGGCGCTATCTCACCAATCTGGAGAAGCGCCTGATCGAGGCCGGCTTCACAGGCAGTCTCTTCATTGTGCTGTCGCATGGCGGCATGGCGCCGGTGGAGGAGGCCGCGCGCCTCGCGGCGGGCACGGTGCTGTCGGGCCCGGCGGGCGGCGTGTCCGGCGGAAGGCGATGCGCCGATCTCGTCGGCATTGCTGACCTCGTGCCGTTCGACATGGGCGGCACCTCGACCGACATCTCGCTGATCGCGGAAGGACAGGCCTCGCTCTCCGCCGATGGCATGCTGGCAGGCCAGCGGATTGCGCTGCGCAGCCTCGATATTGCGAGCATCGCCGCGGGCGGCGGCTCGATCGCCAGCGTCGATGGCAGCGGGACGCTCCGCGTCGGCCCGGAAAGCGCGGGCTCGGTGCCGGGCCCGGCCTGCTACGGCAATGGCGGCGCGGCGGCGACCGTGACCGATGCAAATGTCGTACTCGGCTATCTCGATGCCGCCGCCTTCATGGGCGGTGCGCGCCCGCTCGACCGCGCGGCGGCGGAAGCGGCGGTGGACCGTGTCGCCGCGGCGCTTGGTCTAACGCGGCTGGAAGCCGCCGCCGGCATCTACCGCATGATCAACCTGAAGATGGCCGACGGCATCCGGCTGATGACGCTGCGCCGCGGCGTCGATCCCCG
>JAEZEU010000112.1 GCA_023432885.1 Pseudomonadota bacterium
GCCGCCGGCCTTGATGAGGCGCGCATGCAATTCCGGCAGCACGCGCCGCGGCTCGACATGGCCTTCATCCGGATAGAACAGGCCCTCGCGGAAGCGGCCATCCAGTGACGGCTCCAGCTCGCTGAGGCCGGCCGCATCGAGCCGCCGGTATTCCGAGGTCAGGCGCGCAAAGCGCTCGAAATCGCTGCGGTCGCGGGCATGGGCCACCACCAGCGAGCCGTTGAACTCCGTGTTGGGAAGAAGCTCGCGCCACAGTTTCAGCGAGCGGATGCCGAGCCTGCCGATGACCGGCTCCGAGCCTTCCGCCTCGCACCACGGCGCCAGCATGCCGCCGGCCCAGTGGCTGGTCGATTGCGTCATCTGCGCGTCACTGCGCTCGTGCAGGGTGACGTTGTGCCCGGCCTGCGCAAACAGCAGCGCCTGCCAGGCGCCGGCAATGCCTGCGCCGATGATGGTGACGGGAGAATCCCCCCGCGGATTGGTGTTCTGGTACATCCCTGTCCCTTCGCCGGCATGACCCGGATCAGGTTCAAAGGGTCACCGCGGATTCGCGATATCTCAGCTCCGCTTTCGGAGCACCCCTCGGAACGGTTCTAATGTAGGGCCGTGAGCCAGCGTGTCAACGCGGCTTTGCGCCCTTTGCACCGTCCAAACGCGGACCAGAGGTGCGGAACCCGCGTAGCCGCGAGGCGCCGCGCCGTTTGCCGTTAACGCTTTGCGCACCATGATTGTTGCGACCCATGTAACGCTTAACCCCGTGGCTTTACCAAGCATTATGCGCGGGCATGGTTCGATCCGGCGGGAAAAAGCAGCGGATCACAACACATGAGCATTATCAGCATGCACACCAGCGAGGCCGCGCCGTCGATGCGCGCCTTGCTGCCCATCTGGGTGGGGGCGGCGGTTTATGCGCTGTTCGTGCTCGCGGGCAATCGCCTGCTGATCGATCCCGACACGCTGTGGCAGATCACCGTCGGACAGTGGATCATCGACCACCGCGCGGTGCCGACGGAGGACGTCTATTCCTTCACCATGCGCGGCCAGCCGTGGATCTCGACGCAATGGCTTTCGCAGGTGTTGTACGCCGAGGCCTTCGCACTCGCCGGCTGGGCCGGTCCGGTGGTGCTGGCGGCAATCGCGATCGCGGCGACCTTTGCGCTGCTGGCGCATTTCGTCAGCCGCCGCCTGTCCGAGAGCGCGACGCTGGTCTGCGTTGCCGCGGCGCTGGCGCTCACCGTGCCGCATCTTCTGGCGCGGCCGCATGTGCTGGCGCTGCCGGTGCTGGTGGCGTGGGCCGCAGGTTTGATCGCAGCCGCCGACCGGCGCGAGGCGCCGTCGTTCTGGCTGCTGCCGCTGATGACGCTGTGGGCCAATCTGCATGGCGGCTTTGTGTTCGGTCTCGCGCTCATCGGCGGGCTGGCGCTCGATGCGCTGTTGAATGCGCAAGCCGGCGCGTGCAAGACGCTTTTCCTGCGCTGGTTCGGTTTCGGCCTTGCCGCGCTCGGCGCGAGCTGCATCACGCCCTATGGCTGGAATGCGCTGCTCGCCTCGCAGAAGATTCTCTCGCTGGGCTCGGCGCTGCCGCTGATCATGGAATGGCGGCCGGCCGATTTCGGCTCGATCGGCCCGTTTGAGATTTGTCTGTTGCTTGGCATCGGCCTTGCGCTCCATCGCGGCATTACCTTGCCGATGACGCGGATCGTGCTGCTGCTCGGTTTGCTGCACATGGCGTTCGCGCAGGGGCGCGCCGCCGAAATTCTGGCGCTGCTTGGGCCAATGCTGCTGGCGGCGCCGCTGGCCCGGCAGATCGGCGGAGCGGACGCTCCCGCTGCGACAGGTTCGGCCGTGCGCGGGGCGCTGGTCGGCGGAATGGCCGCTGCACTGCTGGCGGGCACGGTGGCCTGGGCTTCGGTGCACCGCTTCGAGCCGCATATGCGCGGCTCGCCTGTTGCCGCGGTGACGGAGCTGAAGAAGCTCAACCTGGCACGCGTGCTCAACGATTATGATTTCGGCGGTTATCTGATCGCCAACGGCGTTGCGCCGTTCATCGACGGGCGCACCGAGCTCTATGGCGAAAAATTCTTCGTCGATCACAACGCCGCCTCCGGGCTGATGCAGCCGGATAATCTGTTCCGTCTGCTGGAGCAGTACGACATCCAGGCGACGCTGCTGCGCACGCAGAGCGCGGCGACCAGGCTGCTCGACCGCGTCGACGGCTGGCAGAAGATATATTCCGACGACATCGCGACGATCCATCTGCGCAAGCCGGGCGCGACGCACACGGTCGCACCGGCCGTATCCGCGACGAAGTAAGACGGCCCATCCCGCGATCTACCTCTTCCAGAGACAGGTGCCGGCGGATCGGACGGTGTGGTCGCCGCGATAGCCGGGACCATCGGCTGGCGCCGCACGCGCTGCAGCGCAATGACGAATTGCCGCATCGTTCGCACAGTCTGTCGTGCAAATGACTCAATGCGGGTTTATTTTTCCGAACTATAGAATGTTGTGAGGTTCCGACATAAATCCTGTCTCCTCGCATCCATACAAGAAAAGTCTGAGGGAGTGCGCGATGGCGAGAGCGAGTCTCTACAGTCTGCCCCGTGGAAATCCGTGTGCCCAGTGCGGCAAGCCGATTGCGTCGCCTGACTGGGTGGAACAAGCACAAGA
>JAEZEU010000129.1 GCA_023432885.1 Pseudomonadota bacterium
AGCCAGGCCACGCGGACCAGATTCATGCCGGCCAGGTTCAGGTGATCGCTGACGTACAGCGCCGCCGAAATGTTCGGCTGTTCGTAGAGCGCATGCACCGGCGCGAACATGATGTTGTAGGCGACAACGCCCCAGACCGGGATGAAATAGGCCGCGAGCAGCGCGCCATTGATCGAGCCGATCCGCCAGTTTGACATGCCGCTTCCCAATTGGTTTCCGCTTCGCCCGCACGGGGCGGCGGTTTGGAAGAGACGTAACGCCCTTAAACTGCGGTCGGCAATTTAAACCCTTTGTTTACCTTAATCACGCCGTGCGATCCGGCACCGGTTGCCTTTGCGCAAGGAAAAGGGCCCCGCCCTCCGGCGGGACCCTTCGACCGACGTCGATCTGTCACTAGCGGTCCTGGTTGGGCATTTGCCCCGGACGGCTCGGGTCCTGCTGCTGTTGCTGCTGGCCAGGCTGCTGCCCGCCACCCTGCTGCTGCTGGCCGGGCTTCTGACCCGGGTTCTGGCCCTGCTGTCCCGGGCTCTGGTTCGGATTAGCCATTCATATTCTCCCTTGCGTGGCCTTCGAGCAAAGATAACCGTCACTTGCCGAATGGGTTGCGGGTTTCTCCGCGATCATTCCGCGGCCACCATCTGACCGGATCATGGCGAGGGAACCGAAAGTAGCTATGCACAAGCCGTTAAGCCGCAGCGGCCGCTGTTGCCGCGCCCGGTTCCCACCTGTTAGAGATTGAGGCGACGCGTCGATCAAAGGCTGCCAGGGGGCCTCGCCGCGTTGTTTCTCCGTAGCGTTTTCCAGCGAAGTGGGGACCCGGTTCGCGTGAAGAAAGCGCCTCAAACACAGGACCTGCCTCATTCTGATCAAATCAGAATTGGGTAGCTCCCGAGCGGCAGCGCATGGACTATTTCGCCCAGCAACTGATCAACGGCCTCGTGCTCGGCTCGATCTACGGCCTGATCGCCATCGGCTACACCATGGTCTATGGCATCATCGGCATGATCAATTTCGCCCACGGCGACATCTTCATGATCGGCGGCTTCATCGCCCTGATCACGTTCCTGGTGCTGGTGTCGTTCGGGCTGACCGCCGTACCACTGATCCTCCTCGTCGTGCTGCTGGTTTCGATGGCAACCACGGCGCTCTACGGCTGGACGGTGGAACGCCTCGCCTACCGGCCGCTGCGGCATTCCTTCCGCCTGGCGCCAATGCTGTCCGCTATCGGCATGTCCTTTGTCCTCACCAACTTCTCGCAGGTCGCCCAAGGGGCGCGCGTCAAGCCGGTGCCGCCGATCATCACGGGCGGCTACACGCTCCATGAAGGGGCTTCTGGCTTCAACGTGCAGCTCTCCAACATCCAGATCATCGTGGTCGCCACGACAGTGGTGCTGCTCGCGCTGTTCACCTGGCTGGTGTCCCGCACCCGCCTCGGCCGCGACATGCGCGCCTGCGAGCAGGACCAGACCATGGCGGCGCTGCTCGGAGTCGACGTCGATCGCACCATCTCCTTCACGTTCGTGATCGGAGCCGCACTCGCGGCCGTCGCGGGCATGATGTACCTGCTCTACTATGGCCTGGTGGATTTCTTCATGGGCTTCGTGGCGGGCATCAAAGCCTTCACGGCCGCAGTGCTCGGCGGCATCGGCTCGCTGCCCGGGGCCATGCTCGGCGGGCTTCTGATCGGGCTGATCGAGACCTTCTGGTCGGCCTATTTCTCGGTCGAGTACAAGGACGTCGCCGCCTTCTCGATCCTGATCGTCGTGCTGATCTTCCTTCCGACCGGCCTGCTCGGCCGGCCCGAAGTTGAAAAAGTCTGACGGACGTCCGCGTGAGCGCATCAATGCCCGCCTCCTCGCCCGACCCACGCACCACCGGGGTCCCCTTCATCCTGAAGAAGGCCGCGATCAGTGCCCTGGTGGCGCTGCTGTTGTTCTCGCTCATGATCGGCGTGCGCACCGAGGCGGGGCCGGAAGGGAACCTGATCTACTGGACGCGTTTCGGCGAACTCGCCTCTCTCGTCGCCATCGTGTTCGGCGGCAGCATCGTCATCGAATTGTTGCGGCAATGGATCGGACCGGCCGGCGCCGAGAGGCTCGTTCCAGCGAGGCTGCAGGCCCTCCTCGGCCTTGCCGGACGTTGGCTCGCGCCGGCGCTGCTGGTGTTCGCCTTGCTCATTCCCGTGATGTTCTATGACCAGCGCTACATTCTCGACCTCGCCATCCTCGTGCTCACTTATGTGATGCTGGGATGGGGGCTGAACGTCGTGGTCGGCCTCGCCGGCCTGCTCGACCTCGGATATGTCGCGTTCTACGCGGTCGGCGCCTATTCCTATGCGCTACTGGCGCAGTCCGGAATTCCGTACCCGACGTTCATTGCTGAGGCCCCGTTTGTATCCGTCGACTTCCTTCAACTCGGCAATTGGGCATTTTGGGTTTTGCTGCCGGTGTCCGGCCTCCTTGCCGCGTTCTGGGGCGTGCTGCTCGGCTTTCCGGTGCTGCGGCTGCGCGGCGACTATCTCGCCATCGTCACGCTCGCCTTCGGGGAGATCATCCGCCTCGTCCTCATCAACTGGCAGAGCCTGACCGGCGGTCCGAACGGCGTCAGCGGCATTCCGCGCCCGACCTTCTTCGGCATCCCGCTGACGCCGGCCGATGACGGGCTTGCGGCAAAACTCGGCATCGAGTTCTCGCCCACGCATCGCATCGTATTCCTGTTCTACATCATCCTGGCGCTCGCGCTGCTCACCAACTGGGTGACCATCCGCCTGCGGCGCCTGCCGATCGGCCGCGCCTGGGAAGCGCTGCGCGAGGATGAAGTCGCCTGCCGTGCGCTCGGCATCAACATTACCACGACAAAACTCACCGCATTTGCCACCGGTGCGATGTTCGGCGGCTTTGCCGGAGCGTTCTTCGCGACACGGCAGGGCTTCATCAGCCCGGAATCCTTTACCTTCCAGGAATCGGCGCTGGTGCTCGCCATCGTCGTGCTCGGCGGCATGGGCTCGCAACTCGGCGTGGTCCTGGCTGCAGTCGCCATGATCGGCGGATTCGAGCTGTTCCGCGGCCTTGACCAGTACCGCATGCTGGTGTTCGGCTTTGCCATGGTGCTCCTGATGATCTGGCGGCCGCGCGGGCTGATCGGCCATCGCGCGCCGACCGTGTTCCTCGAGAAGAATCAAGCGATCTCCTCCGACCTCGTCAAAGAGGGCCACGGATGAGCGAACAAATCCTCACGGTCGATCGCCTGTCGATGCGCTTTGGCGGCATCGTCGCGGTCAACGAGCTGTCCTTCGCTGCAGAGCGGCGCAGGATCACCGCGTTGATCGGGCCGAACGGCGCCGGCAAGACCACCGTGTTCAACTGCATCACCGGCTTCTACAAGCCGACCTCGGGCGCGATCCGCCTCACCCACGACGACGGTGCCTCGTTCGCGCTGGAGCGGCTGAACGATTTCCGCATCTCCAAGCAGGCGAAAGTCGCACGCACCTTCCAGAACATCCGCCTCTTCCCCGGCATGACGGCGCTGGAGAACCTGATGGTGGCGCAGCACAATGCGCTGATGCGCGCCTCCGGCCTCACCTTCCTCGGACTGATCGGCGCGCCGTCCTGGCGTGAGGCGGAAGAACGAGCGATCAATCTTTCGACTGTGTGGCTCAGGCGCGTCGGGCTGCTGGACCGCGCCGACGATGCCGCCGGCAACCTGCCCTATGGCGACCAGCGCCGGCTGGAGATCGCGCGCGCGATGTGCACCGAGCCGGCGCTGCTCTGCCTCGACGAACCCGCCGCCGGCCTTAATGCCCGAGAGAGCGGCGCCTTGAGCGAGCTCCTGCTCTCGATCCGCGGCGAGCTCGGCACCTCGATCCTGCTGATCGAGCACGACATGTCCGTCGTCATGGAAATCTCCGATCACGTCGTGGTCATGGACTACGGCGTCAAGATCGCCGAGGGCACGCCGCAGCATGTCCGCGACGATCCCAAGGTGATCGCCGCCTATCTCGGCGCCGACGAGCAGGAAGCCATCGCCGTGATGGAGAACGACTCGTGAGCGCGGCCTCCGCTCCACCACCTCTCCTCGCCGTCCGCGGTCTTCGTGCGGCCTATGGCAAGATCGAGGCGCTCAAGGGCGTCGATATCGAGATCAATGCCGGCGAGATCGTCGCGCTGATCGGGGCCAATGGTGCCGGCAAGTCGACGCTGATGATGACGATCTTCGGCCGGCCCCGCGCCAAGGAGGGCCGAATCGAATTCGACGGTCGCGACATCACCGGCGTGCCGACCCATGAGATCGCACGGCTGCGCATCGCACAGTCGCCGGAGGGCCGGCGCATTTTCCCGCGCATGAGCGTCGCGGAAAACCTGCAAATGGGGGCCGACGCCGCCGACTCCAGCGAAGCCGACCGCGCCGCGGGGCTGGAGCGCATCTTCACCCTGTTCCCGCGCCTGAGGGAACGCATGGCGCAACGCGGCGGCACGCTGTCCGGCGGCGAGCAGCAGATGCTGGCGATCGGCCGCGCGCTGATGAGCCGGCCGCGCCTGCTGATGCTGGACGAGCCCTCGCTGGGGCTGGCACCGCTGATCGCCCGGCAGATTTTCGACGCCATCCGCACGCTGAACCGGCAGGACGGCCTGACGGTGCTGATCGTCGAGCAGAACGCCAATCACGCGCTGAAACTCGCCCACCGCGGCTATGTCATGGTCAACGGACTGATTACGCTATCCGGCACCGGCAGCGAGTTGCTGCAGCGGCCGGAAATCCGCGCCGCCTATCTGGAAGGCGGCCGCCGGGGCTGAGCCGGACTGCGGCAAGATGCGGCGAAGGGACAGCCGGTTTGCCGGAAAATTGCCGATGACTTCGCGGCCAAATCGGCCGACAATACCTCTGATCTATCGACCCGGCGGAGGGCCGGGTCGCCAAAAGCAGCGATCACCACGAGGATCATCCATGAAATCACTGAAACTCATCGGCCTGGCATTGGGGGCGTCGCTGGCGCTGTCCGCGAGCGCCTCCGCCCAGGACATCAACGTCGCCGTCGCCGGCCCGATGACGGGCAGCGAATCGGCATTCGGGCGGCAGATGAAGAACGGCGCCGAAATGGCGGTGGCCGACATCAACGCCGCCGGTGGCGTGCTCGGCAAGAAGCTTGCACTGCAGATCGGCGACGATGCCTGTGATCCCAAGCAGGCGCGCTCCGTCGCCGAGAAATTGGCCGGCTCCAAGATCCCCTTCGTCGCCGGTCACTTCTGTTCCTCGTCGTCGATCCCGGCCTCCGAAGCCTATGCCGAAAGCAATGTGCTGCAGATCACGCCGGCCTCGACGAATCCCCTCTTCACCGAGCGCAAGCTTTGGAACGTAGCGCGCGTCTGCGGCCGTGACGACCAGCAGGGCCTCGTGGCAGCGGACTACATCGTCAAGAACTTCAAGGGCAAGAACATCGCCATCCTCAACGACAAGACCACCTACGGCAAAGGCCTGGCCGACGAGACCAAGAAGGCGCTCAACAAGGCGGGCGTGCAGGAGAAGATGTTCGAATCCTACAACAAGGGCGACAAGGACTTTAACTCGATCGTATCGCGTCTGAAGCGCGACAACATCGACCTGGTCTTCGTCGGCGGTTACCACCAGGAAGCCGGGCTGATCCTGCGCCAGATGCGTGACCAGGGCCTCAAGACGATCCTGATGGCGGGCGACGCCATGAACGACAAGGAGTTCGCATCCATCACCGGCCCGGCCGCCGAAGGCACGCTGTTCACCTTCGGACCCGATCCGCGCAACAAGCCGACCGCCAAGGCGATCGTCGACAAGTTCAAGGCCAAAGGCATCGATCCCGAAGGCTATACCCTCTATACATACGCCGCGATGCAGGTGTGGGCGCAGGCAGCAGCCAAGGCGAAGACCACCGACCCGAAGAAGGTCATGGAGACCATCAAGGCCGGCGAATGGGACACCGTGCTCGGCAAGCTCGGCTTCGATGCCAAGGGCGACATCAAGGTCATCGACTACGTCGTCTACAAGTGGGACGCCAAGGGCAACTACGCCGAGATCAATGCGAAGGGTTCGTAAGCTTTCCCCGCTCGAATACCCGACAACGCCCCGGTTCGCCGGGGCGTTTTTCTTTGACCACCGCGCACGGGCCGCCAGAATGGTTCCAAGCCTCTCGATAATTTTAGACCCGAGTTGGAACCAAATGCCCGGTGGCGCGTTTAGCGCGTTGGCTGGGTTCCGAGTTTTGATTTTTGCTGCATCACCTGCTGTTCCCTGTTGATCTGCAAGGAGCGGCCAGTTCTATGAGGCGGAATCGCATGTCGGTTGCCCAGCACGCGCGTTCCGCTTCAAGGAGATACCATGAGCGATGTTTCCCCCGGGGCCGCCTCTCCGCTTCGCCGCGTCTCCAAACACAAGTCGACCGACGACGGAAAGCCGGACTCGCTGGAAGATCTGCTCCAGGCGCTGCAGGCGATGCGCGCCGGCGACTTTTCCGTCCGCATGACCGGCGACCATGTCGGCATCGAAGGCAAGATCGCCGATACCTTCAATGAGATCGCGGCCGCCAACCAGCGGATGGCCCAGCAGCTCGAGCGGGTCGGGCAAGTGGTCGGCCGCGAGGGTAAGACGCGCCAGCGCGTCCGATTTGACCTCGCCAGCGGTTCCTGGGCGGATATGGAAAGCTCCGTCAACACGCTGATCGACGATCTGCTCTGGCCGACGCGCGAGGTGACGCGCGCGGTCGCCGCCGTGGCGCAAGGCGACCTGCTGCAAACCGTGAAGCTCGACG
>JAEZEU010000206.1 GCA_023432885.1 Pseudomonadota bacterium
AGGGCGCCCTGGATGCCACGGTCGCGCCGCTCGGCATCCCGACCTTTACGGCGCCATTCGTTTTCGCAACCTGGCTGTTCCTGCTGCCCAAGGCCAAGCTGCAGCCGCATCCGCATGCCCCGATCGCCAACGGCGTCATGAGCGGTGACACGCCGGCAGCCCATGTCGTCCATCCTGCATCACATGGGCAGCCGTGATGGAGACGATGCTTCGGATCATTGCCGTCGTGATCGGCATTCTCGGCGTCTTCGTCTACTTCCGCTCGATCGTGCGGACCATGCTGCTCAACCGGCGGGAGCCCGACGTCATCGAGCAGACGGTTCGCAGGGTGGCGGTGAAGATCGTCCACATCCTTGCCGGCAGCCGCGACTATCGCGAGGTGCAGCGGTACCAGGCCTGGATACTGCCGATCTTCATCTTCCTGATCGTGACGGGGTGGTTCCTGCTCGTGCAATTCTCCTTCAGCCTGATCATCTGGGGACCGAATATCGAGCCCGGTTGGCCGCGCTCCTTCAGCTCGAGCGGTTCCGCGCTCAGCACTCTTGGCTATCTTACGCCCTCAACCCTGATCGGTCAGTATCTGGCCGTCTACGAAGCCGCCATAGGCCTTGCGATCGTCATCCTGATCTTCACCTTCGTGCCCGGCTATCAGGCCGCAATCCAGATTCGCGAGCGCAAGGTCGGCTGGCTGTTCGCGCGCACCGGCATGCATCCCAATTGCGTGTCCCTGCTGGAGGCACTGAAGAAGGCAGGCCCCATCAATGATCGAACTATCTGGGAGGATCTGGAGAGCTGGTTTCGCTCCATCTATGAAACCCACTCCACGGCGCCGATCCTTGCCTATGTGCCGTCGGTCTATCAGAACACGTCCTGGCTTGGAGCGTCTGCCGCCGTGCTGGACACGGCCACGCTGATCCTGACCACGCTCGACATCAAGGACACCGACGCGATCCGGCTTTGCCGTGAGACCGGTGTCACCACGATCAGGTTGATCGCCACCCAAGTGGGCGAAGACAGATGGAACGCGACCATTCCCTATACGTCGGACAGCGCAAAGCTGATCGCCGGCTTTGACTTGCTATACGACAAACTGGCCGAGCTTGGACTGCCGCTGAAGGACGACAAGAGACAATCCTGTGACGACCTGGTCGCGCTCCGGTCGGATTACGAGGCGAGCGTACACCGCATCACGGCGGCGACGCTAATGCCCGTCGAAGTGCCTTGGGTCGTGGCGCATGCCGGCGCTCGCTAGGCTGCAACAACAGGAACCGAGAGAGAATTGTCGGGGAACGCGCAAGGGCGGGATGACCTATGCCATCCCCCCGAGCTTCTGCCCCGCGATGACCGCAATGTAGCCGACCACAATGCTCACCACGAGATAGGCCAGGGCAACGACGGCGCCCTGCGTCGACGCCGCCATCAGCACGACCGAGGCGTAGACAAAGCTCGAGAAAGTCGACAGCCCGCCCATGACGCCGGTTCCGAGCATGGTGTTTACCGAATCGGAGAGGATCCTGCGGCTGTGCAGGGCCGACACCAGTCCGAGAAGGAATGCAGCCAGGACGTTTGCGACCAGGATATCCATGGGAAATCCGTCCGCCAATGGCGGCACCATCAGCATGAAGAATTCGCGCAGCATGGCGCCGACTGCGCCGCCGACCATCACGAGTATGATGATGTTGATCATCGCCGATCTCCTCATCCCTGGATGCGGGCCAGAGCGGCGCCAAGTGCAGCAGCCAGGAGGCCCGCGATCACGGAAGACACCAGGTAGAGGGTGCCGGCTCGTGCTCCCTCGCTGGCGTTTAGCTTGGCTGCATCGAGTTGCATGCTGCTGAACGTCGTGTAGCCGCCCAGGACTCCGGTCAGGACGCCTGCCTTAAGGGGCGTCCCGTATCGGTCATGCCAGTCCACGGTGAACAGCACCGACAGGTAGCCGATGACGAAAGCTCCCGTCACGTTGATGATGAAGGTCCCGAGCGGAAAGGTTCCGTGATATCGCTCGCCGACGACATGTCCGATCCACCAGCGAAGCAGCGAGCCGAAGCCGCCGCCCAAACCAACCCAGAGAACGTCCAGAGCGGTCATGTTGCTGTCACCTGGTTGCGGGGCATGCCTCTGACGCAGTCGGTGAGTTGCGTAATTGAAAGCCGCACTTCGTCCAGGGCAAACGAGAAGTTCGAGACGGTGGCAAGCGCATCAGTGCGTGCTGCGATCTGCTGGCTGGCGTTGGACGCCGCTTCCGCAAACCGTCGATAGGCATCATCAAGGTCACTGGGCACCGGCCCGCCGGTGACCACCGATCTTCCAAGCGTCTGCAGTGAAAGCTCGGCCAGCAGGCGGCCAGAAAAGCCAGCAGTCCTGTGGCCAACATCAACTCGGGAACCTGGGCCGCGCCCGTGGCAGGGGTGAGAGCGACGACTGCAAAGCAGAACGCCGCGCCGGCCAGCGCTCCGACCAGACGATTGGTTGCCGCCTTGAGCGATGCTCCGATACTGCTTTGCATGATCACCACCGCCGTGATGACAGCCCAGTAACCATGCTGCAGGTTTAACGCCCGTGAGACGATGAGCGTGATGCCGGCTGCAACCGCGGTGCGCAGCCCATCCTTCCAGATGTCGGGGCTGAGTTTTAGCATGTCGGGAAAGAAACCTTCCCTTCGCTGCATCAGACCCCACACCTACACAATGCCTTCGATTGCCGGGTCTGTCCATACCCAGCGGGGCTAACCCGATGGTCAGTGCGAGAGCGTAGACCGGTGGGGGGCCGATCGCTGCCGCTGCGCTTCGACGGTACGCCCCACGCCGCGATTTTTCTGCGCCGCCATTGCCCTCGGCCTTACTCCGGACTAGCTTTGATGATCGGCTGTAGGTGGTGCCACTTCGACAAGAGCGCCACATGAAACCCGCAAGACAGGGCTCGGCATCAGACCTGCGGAACGACATGCCGTCGCGATCTTTCAGGATGAGAAATCTCTCGACGTGGCGGCCGGCCAGATAGACGTAGAGCACACGGGCCCTGGCAATGTGATCCGGCTTCGAAACGGCCGGATTGATGCTTCGCTACCCGTCGTGCCCTGGCTCACGCGGGAGATTGCAATCAACACAGGCGATGGAGAGCTCAGATGCTCATGAAATCAGCGAGTGCTTCGATTGTCTCCACATTCCTGGTTCTTTCGGCCACTCAATTTGCGTTGGCGCAGAAGGAGCCGGCAAAGCCGACCTCGAAGGAGCCGCAGACGGAGCCGGCAAAGCCGACCTCCAAGGAGCCGCAGACGGAGGCGGCCAAGCCGACCTCCAAGGAGGATCTGAAGAAGAAGACCGTCGCGACGATCAGTTGCGAGGATTTCAATGGCGTCGTCGCATCCTTCAAGCCCACCGTCGTCGCCTGGGTAGCAGGCTTCAAGCAGGGGGATAAGAAGCCGGATGCGGTGACACTCGACATCCAGGGCATCGAAAATGTCACGCCGTTGATTGTCGACGCCTGCAAGAAAGACCCGAAGGCTTCTTTCTGGACGAAGGCCGAGGATGAGTTGAAGAAAATCTTCTAAAGCGTGATGGCACTCAGCTCGATGGCCTGACTTTTTGAGTAGCTGGCGCACTCCTCGGGGGTGAAGGCATCCGGTGCTTTGCGGCGCGGGCGCTTCGGCCAAGGCAGAGAGTTGATCGAGAAAGCGCTGCCGTACCAGTTCGGTGCCCAGACCAGCTATGAGTTCGAACCGGACGGCGTCCGATGCGCGATCGCCATCCCGTCTCTGAGACGACTGGCGACGAATCCAATGCCCGTCCCACGAACTCTCAGGTGCGCCCATGACAACACTGCGCTCTGTTCTCCGGCGATTTGTGGCCTCGCCGCCAGCACTTAGCTCCGGCCTTGCGACGGTGTCGCTGCTGGCAACAACGGCGGCTGCGCAAACGGTCCCTCTCTCGGCGCAGCAGTCGGATCCTGCCGTCATGGGCTGGATGAAGGGGTTTCCGCCTCCCCGCGACCGGATCATCACGCAACCTGACTCGGTTTATTTCAGTTTTCCAAAGCTCCGCTGGTCGGTCTGCCATCTGCGCGAACTTCTGCCGACGGAGGAGATCAGCCGCGGCCTCGGCGCGCCACGTCCCCTGGAATATCCTCCGCCCTATCAATTCGCGAACGAGCGACAGGCGATCGACGCGCTGACATTCAAGCCAATCGACAGCGACAAGACGATGACTTGGGAGGAGTCACTCTACGCCAACTATACAGATGGTATGCTGATCCTTCACAAGGGCCGCGTCGTCTATGAACGATATTTTGGCTGCCTGAACCCTGGCGGGAAACATGCCGCAATGTCGATGACGAAGTCTGTGACAGGACTTCTCGCTTCAATTCTGGTCGCCGAGGGAAAGCTGAACGATTCCGCGCTCGTGTCTGACATCATCCCCGAGGTCAAGGGAAAGGGATATGGATCGGCAACCGTCCGTCAGGTCATGAACATGACGACCGGGCTCAAATTCTCAGAGGACTATTCCGATCCCGATGCGGACATCTGGCGGTATTCCGCAGCCGTGAGTCCACTTCCGAAGCCAGAGCACTATCAAGGACCTTCTGGATACTGGGACTATCTTCCGGAAGTAGAAGCGCAGGGCCAACACGGGGCTGCATTCCACTACAAGACGATCGACGCCGACATGTTGGGTTGGATCGTGTCGCGCGTGTCGGGCAAGTCAGTGACCGAATTGGCGTCGGAGCGACTGTGGCAGCCGATGGGTGCCGAACAGGACGCCTACATGACGGTAGACGGGACCGGCGTGCCGTTCGCAGGAGGCGGACTCAGTGCTGGACTTCGCGACCTAGGGCGCCTGGGGCTCTTGATGCTCAATGAAGGTGTCGTCGGGGGCGAGCGGCTGTTTCCGGCCGAGGCCGTTCGGAGCATCCGCGAAGGCGGCGACGCGAGCAAGTTCGGCACCAACTATCCGGCGCTACTGGGTGGCCGTTACAGCAGCATGTGGTGGATCTACCCTGGCCACGAAGGCGTTTTCGCGGCCAGAGGTGTCCATGGGCAGACGATCTACGTGGACCCATCGGCCGACATGGTGCTGGTGCGCTATGCATCCTACCCTCGGGCGGAGAATCCCCTCATCGATCCGACCTCCCTGCCCGCATTTCGAGCGGTGGCCGAGTATCTGAAATCGAGTCCGAACTAGCTGAACGTCTCCAACGGAGCTTTTCATGCCAGATCACCGGCTCTTCCGATTGGATGGCGAAGTAGCACTGGTCACCGGCGCGGCCGCCGGGATCGGGCGCTCTATCGCGCTGACATTCGCTGCGGCCGGCGCGGCCGTAGCGGTGAGCGACATTGATGGCGGCAGGGCCGGAAGCGTTGCTTCAGAAATCATCGAGGCCGGGGGCCGCGCGATTGCGATCGGTTGTGACGTCACCAATGATGGCGATCTGGGGGCCGCGGTGCAGGCGGCGGTCGGCTCGTTCGGCAGTTTGACGGTGTTGGTCAATAACGCAGGCGGCGGGGGACCGAAGCCCTTTGACATGCCCATGCGCGATTTCCGTCGGGCGTTCGAGCTTAACGTTTTCTCGCTGTTCCGGCTGTCACAGCTGGCGGCGCCGCATATGACCCAGGCAGGCCACGGCGCCATCCTGAACATTTCCTCGATGGCGGGAGAGAACAAGAACGCGCGCATGACCTCGTACGGCTCGTCGAAGGCTGCGGTGAATCACCTGACGAGGAACATGGCATTCGACCTGGGACCGCGGGGCATTCGCGTCAACGCCATCGCGCCGGGCGCTGTCAGAACGGACGCGCTGGCGAAAGTCCTCACACCAGAGACAGAGATGGCGATGTTGCGACACACGCCACTCGGACGCCTAGGTCAACCTGAAGACATCGCCAATGCCGCCCTCTTCTTGTGCGCCCCGGCATCGAACTGGATCAGCGGGCAGGTGCTCACTGTATCGGGCGGCGGCGTACAGGAGTTGGACTGAACGGGCGGCGCGGGCGGTCTCCGCCATCGATGATCCTCTGATGGTATCAAGGCAGGCGCGAACAGCCTTGCCGCAGCTTCGCGGCTTGTCTCGCGATCAATATGGGCGAGGACCGTCACCGAGGCCGACGGCTGCGATCTTTGCCCACCGATAGGTATCGGCAGATGTCGAAGCAAATATAGATTCTTATCAGGGGGTTAGATCGCACTCTGGCGTAGTTTTGGATACGCCCGGATAGGCAAGAATCATTGCCGCCGGGAGCTGTGGGCTCGGCTTAGCCAAGCCGGCATAGTGAGGCGCGCTCTCCGTGGTCGTTGCGTTGGTCTGCATGGCTTTCACCTTTCACGTTCGAAGCGGTTGCCCCGGCTTGGGACTAGAGGTCGAATGTGAGGATCGACTTCATCGTACAATCTCGTTAGGCTGGATTGCGCAATACGTATGGCAGAACCGCTTCTAATCCCACCATGCGGTGCCGCTCCAGGAGAGTCCCTCTGTGCGTGTATTTGTTACCGGCGCTACTGGATTTATTGGCGCCGCCATTGCCGCAGATTTGATTGCCGCTGGACATAGGGTGCTCGGCCTCGCTCGTTCTGATAGGGCCGCCGCGTCACTCGCCGCGGCAGGAATCGACGTACATCGCGGCTCGCTTCAGGATATCGAGAGCCTGGCCAGCGGCGCTGCCAATGTGGATGGCGTGGTGCATACGGCCTTCGTTCACGACTTTTCTAATTTCAAGGCCAACTGTGAGATTGATAGGAAGGCCGTCGAAGTTCTCGGCTCCGCGCTTGCCGGGTCTGATCGCCCATTAGTCATCACATCCGGGACAGTGCTCCTTGCGTCAGATCGCCTCGCGATAGAAAAAAGTATCCCCGATTTCAGGTCCACCTCGATTCCCCGCATAGCTTCCGAAGACGCGGCCACTTCGGTAGCGGCGCTTGGCGTACACGTTTCGGTGGTGCGACTGCCACCGACGGTCCATGGCGACGGTGACCACGGCTTCGTTCCACTTCTCATCGGTCTCGCACGCGAGAAGGGCGTCTCTGCATATGTGGGTGATGGGCTCAACCGGTGGCCGGCGGTGCATGTGCTCGATGCGGCGCGTCTGGCATGAACTCCGACTGTCGTGCCGCCCGCGGACACGATCTACGAAATGGCGAAGCGCGGCGACTTCCATCGCCGCTTCACTCTCAGGCCGCGATGCGTAGTATGGGACCTACAGGAGGTCGAAACGTGGCTGGAACAGCGCCGCCAGTCCTATCTTGAGGGCCGGGCGAAGATCGCGCTTGGCCCCGATGTTCATCAGCGCAAGACCCGGCCGGCAATGCCGACAGGCGGCTCAGCGAGCTGATACAGGGACCTCCGCATCTCCGCATGCGATGGTCCCATCCATCTGCGTTGAAGGCGAGCTGCGGGGTCCTCCGACCCCGGATCACGTCGCACGCGCATTGGCGCGGGAGACAGGCTCGAAGGAGCAGATCGCCGGCGCCCGTCCTGCCCACCTGCTCGGGCTGACGACCGGAGTGATCTAACTGCGCAATCCCATGTTACCGATGGCTTCGGCGGCGGCGCGAGGCTTGATGCGCGCTGCGATCGATCAGCAGAGCGATACTGCCGACAACGCGATGCGGCTCTTGGGCTCGCCATCAGACATTACCCACTTCCGACATAGCCCACCCTGATGCTGCGCTGTGGTCACGTGGCGGCTTGGGCGGAGGCGACCTTCCTCTTCCACTCTGCCAGCTCGCCCAATGTCTATCGGACCGATCTGACCAGATCCCTTTCGGCCGACACCGCTGTACTGATCAGACGTAGACACGCCGTAAAAGATCAATGCCAACGACAATGAGCAGAATCGCGTAGATGAGTTGCAATGTCTGTTCGTTCATCTTGTGGCTGACACTCACGCCGATCGGTGCGGCGATCATGACCGTCGGCATCATCACAAGGAAGATGACAATGTCGACATAGCCGAGCGAGTAAGACGGCAGATCCTTGGCGTTCCACCCGCCGATGATGCCTCCGATTGCGCCCACCGTACCAGTGATAAGACCCGTCGCGGCCGCAATCGCCATCGCACGCTCCAGATGCATGTTGAAGGCCGAGAGGATCGGTGTTGTTAGCGTGCCGCCGCTGGTGCCGGTCATCGCCGCGATGAAGCCGACAACCGAGGAAATGCCAACCGTCTTTGCACCCTTCGGCGGCTCCTGACCGAAGGAAAAGCGCCCGTGACTGAACGCGATGTAGAATCCTACCAGAATGATATAGATCGAGAACAGGGCTTGCAGAACTTCGGTAGAACCGAATGGCAGCAGGATCGACCCGATGGCAACGCCGATAAGAAGGCCGATGGCCCAGGTCTTGAATAACCCCACATCCAGATCGCCGAGCTTGTAGTGCTTGCGGCTAGAAGCGATTGCGCTCGGTATGACGAGTGCCATTGAGGTCGCGGTTGCTACATGCATCATCACCGGATGGGCGATGCCGAGCCAGGGGAACAGATAGATGAAGATCGGCATGCGGATGGTGCCTCCGCCGATACCGAACAGGCCCGCGACGAAGCCCGATACCAGACCAACCACTGCGAAAATGATGATGCGTATCAGGAGGTCATCCATGGCGTGGTGTTCCTCTGGTCTTGCTTAAGGCGCACTCATGCTTGGTGATGTCTGGCTGGCTGCTTGAGCGGACGTCCGCGACCATTTCAAGGGTCAGCACGACCCCGGTGAACAGTGCCGCTATACCGACAACCCCAAAGCTGAACGGATACGGTCATAGTCAACATCTCGGCCCCTCTCCCGGTTCCCCATCAACGTATTACATTCGGGCGACGCTTCACAGACGTCGCGACGCTCAGATCCGTCGTCGAGATCAACGACCAGCGCTTCGACCTTCGACCTCGGTCTATTGCTGCAATCGGCCAACGAGCGGGGCCCGCGGTGCAATCAGATCGGAACGTGCTCTAGGTGGTGTGGACTCTAAGGATTCCCTTTTGAGGGCAAATCAGATTCAAGGCTTCTTTTTGGGAGGCGGCCTTGGGTGTGATGGATCGTTTGGTGTTGAGCGACGCGGCCTGGGAGCGGATGGCC